>JAITPS010000058.1 GCA_031289325.1 Candidatus Methanovirga meridionalis | reverse complement strand
TATTTATCTTATGAAGATAGTGATGTTTCTCTAATTGCTTTAGCATTTAAGGATAGAGAAATTAAAAATGGGATTATAACTGATGTGAAATGTAAAATAGAAAAATGGAATTATTAATCTCCTATTTATTCATTAAAAAGGTTATATGTCCCAATATAAATCACTAACCCACATTTTTCACTTAAAAAACTTAATTTAAAAAATATAAAAAGTAAAGTTTGGAGAAAATTTGATAAAGTAATGTCAATGATGCTTGTAGGAAAAACAGACTATGTATGGAATTTAAAAGGATTATTAACATTCCCATTCCACAAAAATAAAAACATCAGTAGATAAAATGGTCAATATCTACAATTTAGTAGGACAAGAAAACTCCATACTCTTTAGGGCAGTAAAATATTTACATTAATTCTTTTCAAGACTACTTAATGATTTTTTAACTCCTGCTCTGACATATCCATTTTCATCATTCAGTAATGATTTAAGTGGTTTTATAGCTCGTTTATCGCCAATGCTTCCTAAAACCCAAGAAGCAGCTCCTCTAATTTTCCAGTCCTCAGTATCTAAAAGAAATATTAAAGGTTCTACTGCACTATTCCCCATTTTAATTAGTGCAGTTGATGCTTCTCTTCTTACCATCTTATTAGGACTACTTAATGTGGTTATTAATGGGTCAATTGCTTTTTTATCACCAATAGCACCTAATACTTTTGCAGAAGATATTTTAACATCTTTATTCCTATTATTTAATAAAGCATCTATAAGTGCATCTACAGCATCTGTTCCTCTTTTTTCAAGTAAAATTTTTGATTCATCCTGAATAAATTCATTAGAATCAGCTAAATCATTAATAAGTTCATTTATACTTTTTTCCATGATAATCTCTCCTCTTATTCAATGTTTTTTAACAAGTTGTTTTGTTCGTATATATCAAAATGTTAGTATATAATAAAACAACTTAAGATTAATTATTGAAAGTCATCATTAATAAACTTTACTATATTACTTCAATGCTGTCAACTTAAGAATTTTATTCTTTTTAAACCTATTAAATAAAAGTTTTATATATCATATTACTTCCTTTAGCTTTTATAACATACTACTTATCTTAATAATGTGTGTAAAACCTTTTAAATCTTCTTAAAATTAAAATTTAACTTTTGAATGGAGTTTAAATAACTTTATTAACTGTTACAAAAAATAGATAAAATAATATACTTCTCTAAAGAGTATAAATATGAGGATACAATAATTAGATATTATATTATTTAATAATTATAAAGCTATTAATTAATAATTATAAATTATAAATTACAGAATCTAAAGAAATAAAATTAATTGGTGTTAATTAAATGTTAAAGGAAAGTCCATTTCAACCAGGGTATCCTGTTGATCCTGAAAAATTTAAGGGAAGAAAAAAAATAACTGAACAGGTTGATAGATATTTACCTAAAATATTAAAAGGTGAAGCTCAACATTTCTTTATAACAGGAGAAAGAGGCATGGGTAAAACTTCGTTAGCAACATATATAAATTCTTTTGTAAAGCGTAAATACAAATTAATTGGGGTTCATGTATTAAATGATGGTGTACATGATGTAAATTCACTGATTAAGCAGATTATTGAAAGATTACTCAATGAAATTGAAACAGAAACATGGTCTGAAGCTATTATTAAAAAATTTAAGAAGTATATTAAAAGTGTGGATGTTTTTGGAACGAAAATAAAATTCCAACCAGACAAAGAAATATCCGAATATTTAAAAGACAATTTTCCACTCTTTTAAAGGATCTTATAGATAACTTCCCTGACAAAAAGGGATTATTTATAATAATTGATGATATTAATGGTTTAAGTGATAACTCTGAATTTGTTAATTGGTATAAAAGTTTTGCAGATACCATGGCAACAGAATTCAGAGAAAATGCTCATGTAGCTATGATGCTTTTAGGATATCCAGGAAAATTAATAAATTTATATAACATTAACCCATTCCAAAATATAAATCCATTTTACAAAAAATGGGAAAACATATGATAATCAATTTCAAAAAAAAGATTTTGAAGATTTATATTTAAATATTAAAAATAGAAGTTGTAAATTTTCTAATGTAATGTATCCATTATATCTATTAAGTTTATCATTAAAAGAAGATTCAAATATTTAAACTTCTTAAATATAATATATTGTGGGTTGATAAATAATTTTTTTAATGATATTTTTTTAATGATAAATAATTTTTTTTAAAGATAAAAATTATTAAAATATATTATAGTATCTTTAATAAAATTCTTAATAAATAATTTTTTTAAAAATAAAAATTATTAAAATATGTTTATTTAAAATAAGTTTATATTATTTAAAATAAGTTTATATTATTTAAATTTAAAATTATAGATTTTTATAAATTAATATTTAAAATTATAGATTTTTATAAATTAAAATTTAAAATTATAAATTTTTATAAATTAATATTTAAAATTAAATAACTTAACAAATTTATCATTTTAATTTAAGAACTTTTCCATAATGACTATAATTAAATAATATATGGTGAAAAAATGAAGGTACTAATTGCAGATTCCATTGATGAAGAAGGAATTGATAATTTAAAAGAAGTTGGTGAAGTTGTAGTTGACACGAAAATATCTCATGAAGATTTAATTAAAACAATTAATAAATATGATGGAATTATAATTAGGAGTCGTACTAAACTGACAAAAGATGTTATTGATAAAGCAGATAATCTAAAAATAATTGCCCGAGCTGGTGTGGGTGTGGATAATGTAGATCTTAATGCAGCTACTGATAAAGGGATTATGGTTGTAAATACTGCTGAATCAACTACAATCACTGTTGCGGAATATACAATGGGGTTAATTTTAGCTGTTGCACGAAAAATATCAATATCCGATAAATCTGTTAAAGATGGAAAATGGGAAAAGTCTAAATTTCTTGGAAATGAACTTAAAAATAAGACACTTGGTGTTGTAGGTATGGGTAGAATTGGTTCTCAAGTTGTTAGTAGATGTAAAGCATTTGAAATGGATGCTATAGTATACGATCCATATTTACAAGAAAAAGTAGCTGAAGATATGGGTGTTGAATTAACAGATCTTGAGACTGTTTTAAAAGAAGCCGATGTTATAACTATACATGTTCCTTTAACCTCTCAAACAAAACATTTAATTTCTGAAAAAGAATTTAAACTAATGAAAAATAGTGCTTTTATTGTTAATTGTGCTCGTGGAGGGATAATTGATGAAGAAGCATTGTACCATGGACTTAAAAACAATGAAATAGCTGGAGCAGCATTAGATGTTTATGAAAATGAGCCTCCTGAAGATAGTAAACTTTTTAACTTAGATAATGTTGTTTTGTCACCCCATATTGCTGCATCTACACAAGAAGCTCAAAGAGATGCTGCTATAATAGCTGCTGACGAGGTCACACAAGTTTTTAAAGGTAAAACTCCTAAAAATGTATTAAACTTACCTATTGTTGATCCTGTAACTTTTCAAAAGCTTAAACCATATTTTAAATTAAGTGAAAAGTTGGGTAAATTCATTTCACAATTTGCAAAAGAAAAGATTAAAACTCTTGAAATAGTTTATTGTGGTGAACTTTCAGAGATTGAAAATCAGGAAATGCTTACAAGAACCATTCTTAAAGGGATTTTAAGCCCAGTATTAAATAGACAAGTTAATACTATCAATGCTCCTTCAATTGCAAAATCAAGAGATATTAATGTGATTGTAGGTAGACAATCCAATGCAGAGACTTATGATTCTATAATTAGAGTTAAAGCACGTACTGAAAATGATAGTTTTACTATTGAAGGTACTCAAATGTATGAATCAAGGATAATCAAAATAAATGATTATCGTGTGGATGTTAAACCAGAAGAACACATGTTCATTGCAAGATATCAAGACATTCCTGGTTCAATTGGAGCTATTGGATCTAAATTAGGAGAATACAATATTAATATTGGTATAATGCAAGTTGGAAGAGATGTAAAAGGTGGTCAAGCTATTATGATTCTTACAATTGATAATCCTGTACCTGATAATGTTATAAAAGAGCTTGAAAAACTTGATAATGTTTATGAAACGGTTGCAATAACTCTTTAATTATAATTATTTGAAATTCATTTCTATTTTTGATTATGAAGTTTAAAATGGCTGAAATAGCTGAAAAATATTCATTTGAATTGAAAAATGTTAAAACCCTTTTAAATAAAAGAAAAGGTGAAAGATCATTTTTCATGGAGGACTATACTTTAAATCCTTACATGGGTTGTTCATTTGATTGTTCTTATTGCTATGTTAACGGAAGCAAGTATGCTAATAAAACAAGTTCTTTAACAGTTAAATCCAATGCTTATGAACTACTAAGAACTCAATTAAAAAATAAAGTTAATCGTGGTGAAAGAGCAATTATAAATTTAGGTTCTGCAAGTGATTGTTATATGCCTATTGAAAAAGAATTAGGTTTAACAAGAGACCTACTTAAAATAATTAATAGATTTAGATTTCCAGTTCATATAATTACTAAATCAGAACTTGTACTAAGAGATATAGATATTTTAAAGAAAATTCAAAAGTCAGCTATTCTACCAGAAGATCTTTTAATTAAACATGATTTTGAAGATGAAATTTGTAAATTAAAATCAATTATAACATTTTCATTTTCTACTACAGATGATAAAATAGCTAAAATTTTTGAATACAAGACACCTCCACCATCTAAGAGATTAGAAGCAATTAGAAAATTAAAAAAAGAAGGTTTTTTAGTTGGTGTTGCTTTAATGCCTATTCTTCCATTTCTTAGTGACAGTGAAGATTCTTTAAATAAAATTTTCTCTGATTTTAAAAAATATAATGTTGATTATGCACTTTCTGGTTCTTTAACTCTTTTTGGAGAAAATATTAATCATAGTAAGGTCAGGTATTTAAGTCTCTTAAAAGAAAATTATCCAGAAAATTATGAAAAAACAGCTAAGATGTTTCAAAAAAAAGAGTATTTAAGTAAGATTTATCAAAAAAAGCTTAATGAAAGAGTTTATGAAATAGCTAATGAGTTTAAGATTAGAACATCAATTATTTGAATTTTATTAAAAAGAAAAAATAGAAAGTAAAAAAAATTAGGTTTAGTAACTACTTATAACTTCTCCTAATAATTTTATGGATTTTTCTTTATCAGCTCCGATTGGTGAACCTGCTACATATTGTGAGACTCCACCAGCTTCAAGAGCTTTAATTTTTGGAATAAACTCATCAGGAGTTCCAACAACGGAAAATGCTTCGAGTAATGCATCGTCTACTGTGCCGATAGCTCCACCGAAGTCACCTTTACCAATTAAATCACCGAGTTTATTATTAATACCTGCAGGTAAACCATGCCTTTCTAAAACAGGAGGCGGGGAACCAGCAGCGATGAAAGCTACAACAATTTTAGCAGCTTTTGCAGCTTTTGCTGAATCTTCATCAATGGAAGTTGCTGTGTATGCACCAACATCAATATCAGATAATGACTTGTTAACAGTTTCAGCCCCTTTTTTAATTAAAGGAATAGCAGCATCATAATCTTTTGGATTGGATGCATTAATTAAAACACCATCAGCTATTTCTCCAGCTGTTTCTAACATTTTAGGTCCTTGAGCACCTTGATAAATAGGTATCTTTTCTTGAATAGCTTTAACTCCTCCTAATTGAGCCCCAGCAGAAGTTTTTCCACCAGAAAGTAAGGTTCTAAAGGTTTCTACAGAATCTCTTATAGTGCTGACTGGTTTAGTCCATTCAATACCAAGAGCATCAAAGGTAGCTTTATCACCAGGACCAATACCTAAGGTTGCTCTACCATTTGAAATTTCATCTAAAGTAGCTATTGCCGCTGCGGTTATTGCAGGACTTCTTACATAGGGATTGGTTACACCAGGTCCTAATTTAATAGTTGAAGTTGCATCAGCAATAATAGCTAATGCTTCATATACATTTTTATTGTTATAATGGTCAGTAATCCAAGCGTACTCAAAACCTACGCCTTCAGCCAATTTAACAAGCTTCGCAATTTTATCAATTGGTTCATTCGGAACAAATTCTATACCAAATTTCATTTTTTATCACCATATTAATTTGTGTATTCTTATTATAAAGTAATTTACGATTTAATAAAAATAGAAAAATATATATATCTTAATAAAAACTAAAAAATTTTTATTACAATGTATAAAATAATGTTTTTAAGTTAAAATAATGTTTTTAAGTTAAAATAATGTTTTTAAGTTAAAATAATGTTTTTAAGTACAGGAAAACTTCGTTTTTCTAATTGAAATGAAAAATTTCAATACAAAAAATCAAAGATTTGTTATAGAAGATAACTTATGAAAATCAAAGATTTCCAGTTTCTAATTGAACAAATTTAAAATGAAGTCTTTAAAAATAAAACATGATTATTAAATTTTTAATTATAGTTTTGATAAAGTCTCAATAAATAATTTTTTTAAAATTAAATATTATTAAACCATATTAATTTAAAATTAGTTATATTAATCAAAATATATTTATATTATTTAAAATTTAGAATTATAGATTTTTATAGATTTTTATTTTAAAATTATAGATTTTAATGGATTAATATTTAAAATTATAAATTTTCATGAAATAATATTTAAAATTATAGATTTTTATTTTAAAATTATAGATTTTTATAAATTAATATTTGAAATTATAGATTTTAATGGGTTAATATTTAAAATTATAAATTTTCATGAAATAATATTTAAAATTATAGATTTTCATAAATTAATATTTAAAATCGTTTTAAAAAATATCGTTTTAAAAAATTTCAATTAATATTAAATTAATTTTTTAAATAATAATTTTTATCCTTTTATTGTTGAAAATAATAATTATAATTGCTTTAATTAAAAATTTAATAAATATAGTTCACTTTTAAAAACTGAAAATAAATTCTTCTAAGTTGAAAATAAACTTTCAACAATAAAATATTTAAAAATAAACTTTCAACAATAAGATATTTAAAAATAAATGATTAATCCACTCCTAATGCTTTAAATACGGCATCTTCAGGGGATGTATAAAAGATTAAATTAAATTTACCTAATACTTCTGTAGGTACAGAACTTAAATCTATTGTTGATGATGCAGGCAAAAGTACTTTCTTTGCTCCATTATCTAAACAAGTTTGTAAGACGGCAGCTAAGTTATCTATTTTAATTAAGGTTCCACCTATGGTTAAACTTCCTAAAATAACTGCTGAGGAAATAATTGGTTTGTTTAATGTGACAGAACACAATGCTACAAATACAGGCAATGCTAAACTTTTTGTAATGCCTATCCCATTTAAATCTTGAATATCCATTAAATAGTCATTTGTTTTAGGATTTATACTCTTACTAATATTTGAAGCATTAGATTTAAAGTAATTGAAAGCTGTTTCAACTGCTTCTTTTACTTGCTTTGAATCTAATCCTGTTTTTTGGAATTTACCATTTCCTTTAGTTGTTTCTGTCTCTAATTTAAAAATTCCTATTTGATCATTACTTACAATACCTGCTGTATATAAATGACCTGGTTTACTTAGACCATTAGGAATTAATTTTCCACTAATTTGTTCTTTAACTCTTACAAACTCTTCTTTTAATGTTTCATTATCGATATAAGAAAAATTTACATCATAAAATTCCATGCCACCAATTTTTTTCAGTTGTTCTTTCACCCTTCTTCGAGATTCAAGTGCAAAAATCAATATTTCTCTAATATCTTCTTTATTATATTTTCCATTTGGGTAAATAAGTTTATTTAAACCAGAAACCATTTTTCTAACAGCAGTCACATCCCTTTGATTTAAATTGTTTCCTAATTTAAAGAATTCATCAAAGCTATTTGCAAAGGATCTTTTTCTCATTTCTCTCATAAATTCAGCTAAATAATCTGTTATAAAACCATAATCGTCTGTAAAATGTTCAGGTTTAAATTTTGGTATTTCCCAACCTGGAATGTAACAGTGCATACGGTCAAAAAAAGCACTATCAGTTCTTATCTCATCAGGAAAAGGATCAAACAAACTTGATGTTTTAAGTAAAGTTTCTGGACTTTGATTAATGTTTCCTACAAAAACCATTGAAGCATGAGCATTTTTTTCATCTTTTCCTCTTGAAAATGAACCTGAAGCCATATAATCTTTCATAATAGCTACTCCATCATTATCTTTAAATTTTATTCCAGCCACTTCATCAAAAGCTACACAATCCCACATTCCAACTAAACCAATCATTTTAGTAGACATATTATAAAAAAGGTTGGCTACGGTTGTTTGTCCTCCTGAAACTAAAATACTGTTTGGTGAAATTTCTTTGTAAATATGTGATTTTCCAGTGTTTCGAGGACCCAATTCACATAAATTAAAGTTATTTTCAATCAATGGAACCAGTCGTGCTAAAATTAACCATTTAACTCTTTCATCTAATTGTGTAGGTTCCATACCACAGAATCTTAAAAGAATATCGATCCATTCATCTTTAGTGAAATGATCTCTTCCATCTAAAATTTCATTTAAATCTAAATTAGGCATTTGTATTGGGAATAATTTTTCTATAGAAAAAGGATTATAATTAAATGTTACCATACACCAAATACTCCCACCCAAAAGCTTTTCATACAGATGAGGATACTTTTCATCAATCTTCATATTAGAAATTCCTAAATTTACAAATTCAGCACTGTATATATCTGTATGAACATTTAATTTAACTGAAACCTTATCAATTACTGTATAAGTACCATATTCTTTTATTTTAGATTTAATTTTCTCTGCTTCATCTGGTCTTACAAAATTATCAGCAAGAATTTTTTTAACGGTTTCAAGCCCCTCATTAATTTGAAGCTCAATGTCTCCACTTGCATATTTTCCAAGTAAATATTCTAAAACATAAATAGGAACATTGGCTCCTTCTTTAATCTTTTTAGTTAAATCCTTTCTAACAATTTTTCCAGGAAAATACTTATTTAATCTATAATTCAAATTTGTATCCGTTTCAGTTGAATTTAAATCATCCAAAATTAACACCCTTCATTTTTTAATAACCGTTATCTTGATAATATGTTTTCACTTAAGGTTTGATATAAATCATATTAATGTTTTATTTGGTTAAATTTTTTAAAATTCGAATCCATCATCAAATGCAATATCTATAATAAAATCATGTCTTTTGATTTCTGTATCATTTTCCATGTCCACAATAATTAAATAATATTTCTCAGACCTTAAATAATTCTTATTTTTAAGAGTGATTTTCTCTTTAAATTCTCTTTTTTGAGGATTATCATCCTCACTATTAGCATGAATAATGATTTCATTAGATATTTTAATTCCATTTTCATCCTCAATATAAATCATTGCCTCTAATGGAGATACTTTATTTGAAACTTTTTTATTTTGTGCAAATTTTAAATAGCTAATTGAATTGGTTAGAGTTCTATTTATTGGGGCAATTAAACTTAATTCAATTTGACTTTCATCACGTTTAGATGATTTAACATTAACTTCAATCAATGGAATTAGCATTTCTTGCAGTGAGGCTCCTCCATGCACATAATTTAAACCAGCTCCAGAGGTTTTAAAAATATCAGCACCTTTAGGAACCGTTATATATAATTCATTTTCTAAAAAGTTTAATGGGTATGATAAAGTTCCATCAATATCTAATTTCTTACTTGATAATAAATATCTCTTATTTTTTGAAATTAAATCTTTATTTGATAAATTAATTTTATCACTTTCAGATAATGAATCTTTTTTATAAATAAAACCATGATCTGAGGTAACAATAAAGTTAGTACTTATACTCTTATTATATAATCGTTTGATTAAACTACTAATTTCATCAATAGCTTCTTTTGAAGCCTTAAAAACTTCATTTTCAGTTGCAGAATTATCTCCTCTTGCATCAATTTGATTGTGATATATATAAATAGGATTATAATTTTTCAAACTATTTAATTCATCAGAGGGCATACCATTTAAATCATCATAAGATACAACAAATGCATCTTTAAAATAATTCTTTAGAATTTTTTCTCTATTTCTACTATCCGATGAAATTTCATCTATAATTAATTTTTCATTATATTTCATTGTTTTATGTGGAAGTAAAGATCCCATACCAAATTCTGTATTGGATGGGAGTGTTGAAATAATTGGTTGAAGCTTAGTGGAACGAAGAGTATCTTCATTTAAAACATCATTTAATTCATCTCCACATTCATATCTTAAAGCATCAGAAATTATAACTATGGTTCTATGTTTTGATACATGCTTTAGTAAAAATTTTTTGTAAAAATCGTACTGTTTATAATACTTTATGCAATCAAAACCATCAAAATAATTAGACCATAGAATAGCTAATTCATTAAGATATTCATTTGTATATAACTTTTCAATTAAATCTCTTAAATTTTTAAATTTATTTTCAATTACATTATAATTTAAGTTGAGTGCATTGTCGTAATAATAATAAAATTTTCTATAGGCTTTATCAATAAAAAACCAATCCGTTTTATATTTGTCTATAATTTTTTCAGGATCATTTGGTTTAATTTCCTTTTTAAAAATATTTACATTTTTAATTAAAAAATTAGCCCACTTCAAACAAGAATAATGATTTTCAAACTTTTTATAAAAATGAGTTTTCATTCTTTTATAAACTAATTCATTAATTTGAGGATGATACTCTTCATTATCTGCAAGTAAAACAGATAGATGTTCTGTTATTTTAATATCAAAAACTTCAAAAGTATCACAAGCATAGTAATTTTCAGGAGTGATTCTTGAGACACTACTTTGAATATTAATGGATTCAGCTATTTTACTAACATTAATATCATACATTTCTTGATAAGTATGATTTTTATTCCCATAATTAGAATTACTCATTAAATTACTTATAAATACACTAATATCATTAATATAAACTTCACCACTTATAATATATCTTTCCCAAGCCTTAGGAATATTCCCTTCAAACTGACTTTTGGTGTACGTTAAAACTAAAGACCTGAAAAACTTTTCTAAGGTAGGTTTATCATCTTTAAAACCATATCTTTCAAAAGTTAATCTCCAAAAATCATCTGAAATATTCATTTTCCTAAATTGATTAATATAATCATTATTTTGAAGATTATCTTCACTAAAAAGCTCTTTTAATAATTCATCAAAACTTAAATTTTTAATCTTAACTAAAGAACATAGAATAGCCATTATTAAATTATTCTCATCATAATCAGCAATGTTATACTTTTTGAAATCATTTATTCTTTCATTTGAATTCCAAAAATTCGAATACCTCTTTAAAAAATCTTTAAATTTTAGAGGAATATTCAATTCTTCCATAGTAAAAGATAATCTATCTGCATGGAATGTTTTTGAATAGTAAATAATATCTGCAAGAGGATTGTTTTTATCACCTAACTTTTCAAAAGGAGCATAAATTAAATAGTTACTTTCTTTATCTTCAATTTCCAAAAGATACTTAGTATATATCCAATTAGATTCTGTTAATCTATGAATAACAATTTCAGGCAAACTTAAATCATCAATTTCTTCTTGAAATTGCTTTTTATCATCAAACCAAAATACAATTACTCTTGAATCTGAGGTGAAAAGCTCTTTTAATTTAGATTGAATTTTAAATAAATTCATAATAATCGTTCTTTACTTTATATTTTATAACTAAATTCTTTTTTAAAAATTTGTTAATTTTTATTATTTTTGTTCTGAATTATAAAAGTTATGATAAATTTAATATATGGTCATTATAGAAAAGTTCTTAAATTTTAAAATGATAATTATTTTTATTAAATTATTTAATTTTAAGTATTATGTTATTAAATTCTATAATTTTAAATTTTAAATAATATAAATTTATTTTAATTAATATAAATAATTTTAAATTAATATTTCTTAAAAATATTTATTTTTAAAAAAGTTATTTATTAAGAACTTTATCAAA
>JAITPS010000034.1 GCA_031289325.1 Candidatus Methanovirga meridionalis | reverse complement strand
TTTTTTAAAAATAAATATTATTAAAAAATATTAATTTAAAATTATTTATATTAATTAAAATACATTTACATTATCTAAAATTTAAAATTATAGATTTTAATAAAAAAATATTTAAAATTATAGATTTTCGTGAAACAATATTTAAAATTAAATAATTTAATAAAAAAATTAAAATTAAATATTATTAAAAAATATTAATTTAAATTATTTATATTAATTAAAATACATTTAAATTATTTAAAATTTAAAATTATAGATTTTCATGAAACAATATTTAAAATTAAATAATTTAATAAAAAAATTTATTATTCAAAATTTAAAAATTTTACCATAAGGATTATAATTTAGTATTAATTTAAAATTTTTAAAAATAAGATTTAAAAATAAGATACGATGGTTTTGATAAAATTCTTAATAAATAACTTTTTTAAAATTAAATATTATTGAAATATATTAATCTAAAATTATTTATATTAATTAAAATACATTTACGTTATTTAAAATTTAAAATTATAGATTTTTATAACTTGATATTTAAAATTATAGATTTTTATAACTTGATATTTAAAATTATAGATTTTTATAACTTGATATTTAAAATTATAGATTTTTATAACTTGATATTTAAAATTAAATAACTTAATCGATTTAAAGTGAGTAATAAAATCATGAAAAGGGTAGATTATACAACAATTTTTTTTGCTTTTATGGGATCATTCCTTTTTCTTTTTATATTGATACCAATAATTAACTTAATGCTATCTTCAAGTCCAAGTTCTATAATATCAAGTCTTCAAGATAGTGAAGTTATAAATTCCTTATTTTACAGTGTTTATGCAGCACTTATCTCAACCATACTGGCAGTTTTATTTGGTGTACCTTTAGCATATATATTGGCAAGATATAATTTCTTGGGGAAAAGGTTTGTTGAAGCTGTAATAGATATACCTATTGTAATTCCACATACAGTAAGTGGTATAGCTCTTTTATTAGTTTTTACATCAACGGGAATTCTTGGAGAACCATTATCTAAATTAGGTCTTAGATTTAGTGATGCATTCTTAGGTGTTGTTATTGGAATGCTTTTTGTGAGTTCTTCTTTTGTTGTTAACTCTGCAAGAGAAGGGTTTGAAAGTGTTGACCCTCGTATGGAAAAAGTAGCACGAACCTTAGGTGCTGGAAGTTTAAAAACTTTTTTCCTAATAACTCTACCATTATCTCTTAGAAATATTATGGTTGGATCAATTATGAGTTGGGCTCGAGCAATAAGTGAATTTGGAGCCATTATAATTCTTGCATACTATCCAACAACAGCACCACTCCTTATCTACAATAGGTTTGTGGGACTTGGATTATCAGATTCACTCCCTATAGCAGTGATTCTTATATCCTTATGTTTAATCTTTTTCTTTATAGTCAGAGTGGTTATGAGAGGATGGGGAAATTATGATAAAGATCAATAATATATCAAAAAAATGGAAAGGATTTGAAATAAAGAATCTTAGTCTTGAAATAAACGATAATGAGTACTTTTGTATATTAGGTCCAAGTGGGTCTGGAAAAACACTACTCTTAGAATTAATATCAGGAATTTATCTTCCTGATTCTGGGGAAATATACTTGAATGGGGAAAATATAACATTCGATCCCCTTGAAAATAGAGGAATCATGTTTGTTTACCAAAATTATATGTTATTTCCCCATAAGACTGTTTTTGAAAACATTGCATTTGGATTAAATATACGGAATGTGAAAAAAGATGAAATAAAACTTAAAGTAAATGAAATAATGGAGCTTTTAAGTATTTCCCACCTATCTAATCGTTTACCCAGAACATTAAGTGGAGGTGAACAGCAAAGAACAGCATTAGCACGTGCATTAATTCTTCAACCCAAAGTTATTCTCATGGACGAACCATTAAGTGCACTTGATAAAAAAATCAAAGAAGAATTAATGAAAGAACTAAGAAAGATACATGAAGAATTTGATATAACAATTATTCATGTCACTCATAACTTTGATGAAGCACTAATGTTAGCTGATAGAATAGCTGTTATTAAAAAAGGTGAAATAATTCAAGTAGGAAATTTAGATGATATTTTTAGACATCCTTCTAGCACATTTGTAGCCGATTTTGTAGGTGTGGAAAATATATTTCAAGGTATTGGGAAAAAAACTAATGAAGGTTTGACAATAGTAGACACAGGAAACATATCCATTTATTCAAGCCAAAGAAAAGAAGGTACAGTACATGTAAGTTTAAGACCTGAATACATATTAGTCTCTTTAGATAAAGTTAAAACAAGTGCAAAAAATGTTTTTAAAGGAGAAATAAAAGAAATAATTGATAAAGGGGCATTAATACAATTAATGATAGATATAAAAGAACCGTTGATAGTTTTTTTAACACACCAATCCTTTTCAGAAATGGAGTTAAATATAGGAAAAGAAGTATGGGTACATTTTAAAGCTACATCTGTGAACATATTTTAAAATTAAGTACCATTTCATATAGTCATTGCAATAGTGTCTAAATGTCCCTCTTTAAAAACCAAATTCCAGATTTTAAATTTTCATCCTCTTTTTACAACATCATTTTTTAATTTTTACAACATTATTTTTTAATTTTTACAACATCATTTTTTAATATTAATTATAGTCATTATAAAAAAAGTTCTTAAATTTTGAATAGTAAATTTTTTATTAAATTATAGTCCTTTTGGAAAAGTTCTTAAATTTTAGATGATAACTTTTTTTATTAAACTTTTTTATTAAACTATTTAATTTTAAATATTAGTTTATAAAAATCTATAATTTTAAACTTTAAGTAATATAAATTTATTTTAATTAATATAATTAGTTTTAAATAAACATATTTTAATAATATTCATTTTAAAAAAATTACTTATTAAGAACTTATCGAATCCACTATGTTATGATATATTTATTTACATGAATAATTTGTATAATTATTATAGTTCAATAATTAACAATTTTAATTAAAATAAAATTTTCATGACCCCCCAACTCAAATTTTAACTGAAAAATTTAATTTTACAAAAGAATATAAAAGAATTAATAATTTCATGATTAAAAATCAGTACTACAAAAAAGTATGGTTTTCAAGTCTGAAATCCAATTTTTAACCATGAAAAATTTAGTTCATATATTTAGTTCATTTTCTTAATTTTTGAATTTAAAAAACCATACTAAATTTATACTAAACTTACAGCCTAAAAATCTAAGACTTTATTTTAGGTAAAAATATTTTTGAGAAAATTGATGCTCCGACTATTTTAAACAGATCACCTATTATAAATGGTATAACACCCATTATAAGTAAATCATTAAGATTTGGAAAATTGCCTAAATTGAAATATTGCCAAATAGCTAAAACAATTAGACCAGGAATGTAGATACAAATATAATTAGCTATTAACATTGCTGGAAGCATTGACCTAATTTTTGAATTAGAGTATTTTTCACTCATATAACCTATAAATAGTGATGCAAAAACAAAACCTACCAGATATCCACTACTGGCACTCAAAAGAATGTTTAAACCACCACTCATACCTGCAAACCATGGTATTCCTAATACACCAATGATAATATATGATATCTGGCTTAAAGGACCTAATTTTCTACCAAGAATTAGTCCAGAAACTAAAACAGCAAAAGTTTGTCCAGTTATAGGAACAGGAGTCCAAGGTAAGGGTATTATTATTTGTGCCATAATACCTGTAAAACAAGCCATTAAAAATACCATCAATCCTTTCTCCATATTTGAAGATTTTTCAATTCTTTCAAAGACTAACTTTCTTTTTTCATAATAAGAATTCATATTTATCATATATTCTCACCTTTAGTTTGTATAGTATCAACAATTTAGTTAATCACTTGATCATGTATTTTTTGAAATTAATCAAATATTTAACTTTGTTAAAAATTCCATATCAATTTAAATTTATAATAGCTAATTTAATTGGTTATTATTCTCAAAGAATCTGGTTTTTTAACAATTTCGCCTACACCAAATGCGATTAAGTTTTTAATTCCTTTATCTGATGAAATATCCACTAATCTTTGGGATATTATACCATCAAAGGCAATGGAGTATATTTCACCATTTGAATTTTTAATCTCTTCATATAGCTCTTCAACTTTAACTTCTTTTAAGCTATTTAAAGTATCATCAAATATTTCACAATTACCAGTTCCTTCTAAATCTTTCAAAACTCTTTTTAAAACAGTGACTTTATCCTCCATCTTAGGTTTTGGTCTGCTTTTAGCACCATATAATTGCTCAACAGGGGTTTTATTTCTTAAAGCTACCATAATTTCATTTTTCTCAAGATCTTCGACTTCTTTTCCATGTG
Organism: Candidatus Methanovirga meridionalis; assembly: GCA_031289325.1. GTDB lineage: Archaea > Methanobacteriota > Methanobacteria > Methanobacteriales > Methanobacteriaceae > Methanovirga > Methanovirga meridionalis. The sequence continues at coordinate 11,363 of JAITPS010000034.1, read as the reverse complement.
GAGCTCTTGTGATGTAATCTACTTTACCCACCTGTAAAAGTTCTTTCAAAATTAATTCTCCTCCATGATCTCCATCAACAAAAGCAGTAACAGTTTTTTCTTTTGTTAGTTCTGCTATACTTTTAGGAATGTTTACACCTTCAACGGCTACAGCATTTTTAATGCCGTATCTTAAAAGATTTAAAACATCGGATCTTCCTTCGACAACAAGAATAGCATCTGAAGTCATGACATTTGGTCCTGAGGGTAGTCTTTCATCACCGTATTCAGAAATTTCATGAATTCTCATAGATTCTTTAATTTCTTCAATCATTTTAATACTTTCAGGAGCTGCGACTTTCATCATGCTTTCATAAATTTCTTTTGCACGATTTACAACTTGTTTTCTTTTAACTGCTCTTACATCTTCAACCTTTATAACATGCATCTCTGCTTCACAAGGTCCAACTCTATTAATAGTTTCAAGAGATGCTGCTAAAATAGCTGTTTCTATTCTATCTAAACTTGAAGGTATAACAACATCTCCTTTTGATCGTCCTCCACTTGATTGAATGTCCACTTTTATTCTTCCAATTCTTCCAGTTTTTTGCAATTCTCTTAAATCTAAATCATTACTTAAAAGACCTTCAGTTTGTCCAAAAATTGCTCCTACAACATCAGGTTTCTCTACGATACCAGTTGCATTTATTTGTACATGTATAAGATATTTAGTTGTGGTTAATTCCTCACCTTTTCCCATTTTAACCTCTCCTTTTAGGTACTTTGGGATAATATTACAAGCTATTTATAATATAGCTATATTATATGATACTTATCATATAATGGCAATTTATTCCGTAGTTTTATAAAATAATAATCAATACTTTTAAAAAATAATTAATAGTTGAAAATAAATAATAATAATTCAATTAATCTATAAATTTTTTCATTGAATTAAATATAATCAATATATTAATTAGACAATACAAAAACAAGCAATATAATAAAATAAGTTTTAATAAAAGTGTTCTATAAAAGTTTTATAACATGTTTAATTTTAAGTAGATATTTACAATTTAAAAAAAAGCATTATAAATAATGAATTATGTTTTTAATTAATAATATATTATAATAGCTGATTCAATTAGATTTATTATTACTTTCATATAATTAATTGTAATTATACTAATACATTCAATTATAGTAATGCATTCATCTAATTAATAATAATATTAATCAACTTTCTAAAAATATTAATCAACCTTTTTATCTATTATAATATTAAATAAGAAATGAGTTTTTAACATATTAATAAATTACATTAAATTATGTGGGATGATATTTTAATTTTATTTTCATCATTTCTAAATTATATGCCATCGGATTTCTTACTATTCAATGTTAATCCTCATTTTTTATTATATTATTAATTATGTTATGAAATAATAGACTTAATATTATAATTCACTTAAACATTTTATAATTCGCTTAAACATTAAAAAATAAATTCTTTTAAATGTGATAAATATTTTAATGGGAGTATCAAAAATATGGAGTTTTTTAAAACTTCATAATTAATTGACAAGCCCTAATTATTATGATAATAAAACTTATTTGAATTTATAATTGTAATTGTATTTAAATTTAAATATATTTTTTATAGTATATAAAAATTTACTTTTTATATTAATAGTAGTTATGGAAAAGTTCTTAAATTTGAAATAATAATTTTTTTATTAAATTATTTAATTTTAACTATTATTTCATGAAAATATATAATTTTAAATTTTAAATAATATAAATTTATTTCAATTAATATAAATAATTTTAAATCAATATTTTTTAATAATATCTATTTTTAAAAAAGTTATTTATTAAGAACTTTATCAAACCAACGATAACAAAAAGATCATGAAAAAATTTCTATAAAATATAATTTGATGAATTAAGGTTTAAAACTCTATTGTTTAATTACATCATAAAGATTATCTATGTATCAAAGTGTCTGATTATCATGAAAAATCCAAGACAGTTAAGTTGATGTTTAAATTATTTTAAAAACTATTTCATAATAATTTTGGAAATTAACAATATTAGATAATTTGTTCAAATTCAAAATTCTAACTTCAATGCTTTCAAATTTTTAAATAGAATTAATACCATATAAATTAAAATTTGAATTCTATTTAATTAAAATAAATATGTTTGAAGGCAATATCTAAATTTTTACTGATGACATTGTTTATTATATTAATGAGGATATACCATGTAGCAACTACTGCCTCTGCAGTTGAAAGTTTAGATGGTTTTCCATAGTTGACTGGATTTACAGCTATTAAAGGAAGAACTCTATGAAATTTACTTAAATCAAAAAGTTTAGATGATTTAGAAACATTATTCCAAAAACAGTTAAAATTACCACCCTTTTTATATAAATAACATGCTTATCGTTAGAAGAAACTACTTTTATAGAATATGGGTTTAAAATAATCGCCCCTCTTGGAATCTGATTAAGATGATAAACTATTTTTACTTTATTTAGTTTTTCCATCTTAAGCCGTGCATTTTTTCTTATTGCATTCTTTTCCATTAAAAATAGTAATTCTCATTTTAAACATTTAATCTATATTTTTAAAGCTATTGTTAAGGTATTAACTTTTTATTCCCAAACACAAATTTTACGACCATTATCTAATTTAATGAGTTTAATATCTAAATTATATATTTTATTTAGATTTTTAGGAGTTACAACCTCATCAGGAGTTCCAATATCTATAAATTTCTTATCTTGCATAATAGCTACTTTATTTGAAGATATAAAGCAGTGATCAGGATAATGTGAAGTCATTATAATAGATAAATCATCTTTTGATAATTTATCAATTGTTTTTAAAAATCTTATCTGATTTCCAAAATCTAAATGTGATGTTGGTTCATCTAACACAAGTATATTCGCTTCTTGAGTTAATGCTCTTGCTAAAAAAACTAATTGCACTTCACCTCCAGATAAATAGCTATACTCTTTTTCTTTGAGATGATAAATACCCATTTGTTTTAATGATTTTTCAGCTATTTTAATATCTTTTTCTTCTGGAGTATCTATCATATTAATATGAGGGGATCTTCCCATTACAACAACATCAATTACTTTAAATGGAAATGTATAGCTATGAACTTGAGGAACATAAGCCATTGTTTTGGAAATATCTTTATATGATAAATTTTTCATATTTTCTCCATTGATGAGAACTTCACCTTTATCTAATCTTTTAATTCCAAGTAATGATTTGAGTAATGTTGTTTTACCTATTCCATTTGGTCCAAGAATAGTTAAAATATCTCCTTTTTCAATTGTAAAATTAATATCCTCAAATATTACTCTTTTATTGTAAGATCCCTTACCATTAATCATTTCAAAATAGATCATCGATTACATTCCTTAAACTTTCTAATTACTATGATGGTTTTTATTTACTAAAACTTAATTTATAATCATTTTGAAAAAAGTTTTTTTTAAACTTTCCAGTCGCTATATCCTTTCTTAAGCAATAATAAAAATAATGGGGCTCCTATTAATGCTGTTAAAATCCCTATTGGAATTTCAACTAAAAATGCTGTTCTTGCAATATTATCCATTATTAAAAGAAATGATGCTCCAACACTTATACTTGCTGGTAACAATATTTTATTATCTGGTCCAGTTAATATTCTGGTAATATGTGGAATTATTAAACCTATCCACCCTATAATTCCTGATATACAAACTGCTGATGCTGTTATAAGTGTTGATACAATGATAAATATAAATCTCAGTGTTTCTGTATTTAATCCAAGTGATTGAGATTCTTCATCACCCATCGCTAAAATATTTAATCTCCATCGAAGTAGGATTAAAATAATTAGACCAGTCAATATTATTAATAAAACTGGTGCTAAAACTTTTGGATTAATTGATGAAAGAGAACCCATTAACCAAAAAGTTATTTCTGGCAATTTGTTATTTGGATCTGCTAAGAATTTAGCTGATGATATTAACGAACCAAAAAATGATGATATCGCCATACCTGATAGAACCAATACCAATATACCAGATGATTTATAGACTTTTGAAATGAAATATGTGATTGAAACTGAAATCATGCCAAATATAAATGCTAAGGATTGTATAAGATATGAACTTCCATTTATTAATATTGCAATTGCTGCACCAAAACCTGCTCCTGATGAAACTCCTAAAATATCAGGTGAAACAAGAGGATTCTTAAATATTGCTTGAAATGTTGCTCCAACAACAGAAAGTGCTGCTCCAACAATTAATGCTCCAATTATTCGAGGTAATCGTATATTAAATACAACTGAACTAACGGTATCTGAAACTGCATAACTTGGATTAAATTTTGAAATTAAGGTATATACAACTTCTACAGGGGTTATTGGGTATCGACCTATTAAAAATGATATAAAAAATAATAAAATAGGCATGATTATAAATATTAAATATAATATTTTATGTTCCATGTTTTTAAAACTCATTTAATCACATATCCTATTCGATGTAAACCATTTGTTGGAAATTGGTCGACAAATTATTTTTTTCTGAAACTAAAAAATTTCTTAAATTAATGCCTACATATAAATAATAATTATGATAACCAATAATATATAAATGTTGATTTTTTCATTCACTCCCAAATGCTGTCAACTTAAGGAATGAGTCAATTTACTGTAAAATTAGTCATATTCTTGCCTTTGAATTGGAGTATGTTCGTGTTTTAAAAGTTCCTACTTAAGTTTGGAACATATTTAGGTTTATTTTTGTTTAATTCTTTCAAAATACCTATCATCTATAATATGTATTAAATTTTTTTTCATTTCTTCAATCATAGTTTAATTTTTGTTTTTTCTTATCTAACGAGAGTTCAAGCATTATATCTGTGATGTCGCTTTTATAAAGACCTACCAGTATGTTCATGTTTGATTTATATTCATATTTTAATTGTTTATTTTTTTTATTGTCCTTAATATTCTGATCGGTTTCGTTTTTTATATCTTGTAGGATGTTATAAATTAATATTTATGAGTGAAAATCTTGTTCTACTGTTAATTTTGAACATCCAATGATATTTTCGATATTAAGCTTATTTTTTAAAACATCGAAAGATTTTTCTATTTCCCATCTTTTAGCATATAAATCCTTTTATTTGATTGTAGTCCACTTCATTTGTGGATAAATTACTTATTAAATGTTCTTCTTCTCTTGTTGATAATTTAACCTTTGTTATTCTTAAACTGATTCCTTTGATTTTTAATAGCTCCTTTTTAATTTGTTCATTCTCAATACGATTGATCCTATTTTTAGTCATTTTAAAATCAATGAATTCATCATTTGTTTTCATTAGTCTTTTTTATATGCATCTTTTCTGATTCTGAATAAAAATTTAACTCTTTTTTTCATTAAGTAATGGAATAGTTCAATGATGGGGTATCATCTATCAAACATGATAATCACTGGTTTGTTTTTAAATAATATTTTGTCTTCTTTTATGTTTTTTATTGTGAGTTCTTTCTCACTTGTTTCATAATGGTGCTATTTTAAAATCAAATCATCAGTATTATTTAAACAGTCATAAATTCCACTGGTTAAAGCCTTAACACGAACAATAACACCATTTTTATTTGTGACTCCACCATAATTCTCCACTAAGTTTTATCATTCAACAAATTCAGATTACAATCATCAATGACTAAAAGAATGTAGTCCATGAAAGTTTTATACATAGTATTATCATATATCTGCTTTAAATATTTGAAATTCAAAATTTTGAATGCTTATGGATCAATATTTTTTCGAGCTTTGGAAAATGTCTACTTTATCACTCTTGTAATCTTTTTTATTTTGCAATAGCCATGCAAATCCAAGGATAAACTCAAATCTCTTCTATAAAGTATCAACCACAACATATCCACAAAATTTAATTTCCTATTTCTGATAAAAGAATTAAATTTCAGTCTTCCATTACCAAAAATTTTACTACTTTTCAAATCAACATGAATACCCATAACTCTCTATCAAAACAACTCAACATAAAAATCAACCCTCAAAATAATTGTATAATATAGTATTAATAACTAAATACTATATAAAACTTTCATTTAATAGGTTTAAAAGGATAAATTCTTAAGTTGACAGCATTGATTATTTTATGTTAGCATTGATTATTTTATGTTTATATAGTTTTATTCTATACTTTATTTTTAATTAAACTTTTTTTTAACTAATATTTAATTAATTAATTGGTGTTTATTGAGTTTTGGTGTTGAATTTAAAATCAATCATTTTATATACTATGAAAATTTAATGTATGACTATGTATAAAAATATTCATTTTAAAATTTTTTCATTTTAAAATTTTTTTTTATACTGATTCATAATTTTTGAGATAAAAAAATATGTCATAAAGAATTATGGGTGCCTTTCACATGCTTAAAAAAAACTTAAAGTAAGTATGTGCAATAAAATATGTAAATAAAAGAAAAAACTATATTTATAGAGGTGATTAGAATGAAAAAACAAAACATAGCTATTATTGCGATTGGAATTGTGTTGATTGTCGCTGCTGGATTTTTTACAATAAATCCATTAGGAACATTTAGTGGTAATGTAACTGTTGAGGATATGGTTGGAAGAAATGTGACGATTCCTTCAAACTTTGATAAAATAGTATCAACATCCAGTCCACTCACATCATTAATATATATGATTGCTCCAGATAAACTCGCTGCTCTCAGCAGTGGATTTAATAATAATACCAAGTATGTTAATGATACATATAGACAGCTTCCAGCTATTGGTGCTTGGCATGGTAAAGGCACTGGTAATGATGAAGAATTATTAGCTTTACATCCATCGTTTATAATTGATAGTCCTCGTGTTAGAGATGGTAAAGTTGTAGAGGATGATTTAAATTTAATCTTAAATAAGTTTTCAACAATTCCTGTTGTCGCTGTTCCAGAAACAGCTAACTTAACCAACATTAACAAAACCTATGATTTCTTAGGCAAAATCTTACATGCTGAATCAACAACCAACAAACTCAAAGACACATTGAATAAATACTTAAGTTTAGGTGAAAAAACTAAAAATCAAATGAAAGACAACCCTAAGAAAGTTTACTATGCTCAAGGCGAAAATGGATTAACCACATCACCACCAGGTAGTGAACATGCACAAGTATTAGACATTATCGGTGCTAAAAATGTAGCTGATACAAATTTAAGTACTGAAACAACCACAGTTTCTGTTGAACAAGTAATTCAATGGAATCCAGATACTATCATAACAACAAATAAAAACTTCTTTGAAAATATTTACAATAATTCCCAATGGAGTGATATTAATGCTGTTAAAAATAAGCAAGTTTATTTAGCTCCAAACGATCCACTTAATTGGTTTGACATGCCTCCAGGTTCTAATATGATTGTTGGTATTCCATGGGCTTTAAAAGTTGTTTATGGTGAACAAGTTAAGGATTTGGATCTTAAAAAAGATATTAAAGAGTTCTATACTAATTTCTTCCATTATGATTTAACTGATGATGACCTTTCAAATATTTTAAAATCATCAGCTCCAGATGGTGTTAACTTAACTTAGAATTTTTTTCATTATTTTGTTAAAGTCCATTGTATTGTTAAAGTCCATTTATGGGCTTTAACTTTCATCCAATATTATTTAATTCATTTTAGTAGCTCTTAAACCAAATTGAAAGCTATAAAACCGATTATTATTATTCATTTAATAGCTCCTTTAAAATAATTCACAATTTCTCCTTATTCACAATCTCATCAACTTATCAAACCTTAATATCACTTAATTCATGTGTTTTTTCAGTATCAGTATTATATACAACATTTAGTGTTTAAAATGAAATTAAACTATAAAATTAACCTTAAACTCACTCAAGAATCTGGACAAACTTCGCAAGCTCCTTGGAAATTAATAGGTGACGAATATTGTGGTCTAAGTTTAATAAATGAAATTCCAATTCTTCTAAAAGTGTCTCAAAATAGCTTGGATTATCTTGAAACTAATTATGAAACAGTAAACAATAACCAAAATATTAATGAAAAAATGATTTGTGATGAAATAGCTAAAATATATGATTTAAATTTTGATTTAAACAAATTTTATAAATTTTTATCAAAAGATGAAAAACTCAAACCAACCATTAAATTTTGTAATGGTCTTCGTTTATTTTTAGGTCAAAACAATTTTGAATCTATTATTTCATCTATATCATCGGCTAACAATTCAATTATTAGATGGACCAAATCTATAGATACTATTTCGTCTAAATGGGGAAAAGGATATGATTTTCCTTCAGGTACATTTTATACCTTTCCAATCCCTAAAATTTTATCTAATGTTTATGAGGATGAAATAGCTGAGAGTGAAGCTTACAATAAAGAAATGATTGAAGATTGTATTAATAATCTTAAAGCTTGTGGTCTTGGCTATAGAGCATCTTATGTAAAGAAATCAAGTGAAATATTCGCATCAAAACTTAATCCATTGGATATTAAATATATGAAATATGATGAAGCATTTGAAACCCTTATTAAAATTCCAGGAGTTGGTTCTAAGGTAGCTGATTGCATTCTTTTATATGGCTATGGTTTTATGGAAGCTTTTCCTTCTGATATTTGGATAAAAAGAATAATTTCACATTTATACTTTGATGGAGAAGATATTAAGGTAGAAAAAGTGAGAGAATTTGGAATGGAAAAGTTTAAAAAATATGCTGGTTACACACAACTCTATTTATTCCATTATGCAAGAAAATCAGGATTAATGAGTAAATTAAAACCAAAGAATAAATAGCTATTAACTATAAGTTTTAAAAAACCTCTACAAAGGTTTATATCATCAATTTTTTAAAATACATGATTTTGTTTCTTAGAAAAGTTTATATGTGTTATATTCTTTACTATCAACATCTAAAATAGCTACTCTTTCAGCACAGGCGATACATGGATCAGATGTGGCATAGGTTGCAACAGCATCTGATACAGTTGCAACATCTTTTAACATGTATTTTGCACATGAATCAATATTCATAATACTCGGTGTTCTGATTGAAATATGTTTTATTAAATTTCCATTGGTTTCAATCATATATAAAACTTCACCTCGTGGTGCTTCATTTCTCCATTCACCATATCCTGTACCAATCTCAACATCAGTTCTAATATCTCCTTCTGGAATGTTTTCAATAGCTTGTCTAATTAAATCAATTGACTGTGGTATTTCATTAAATCTATTCATAGTTCTTGCAAAATTGTCCCCTTCTTTTCTCCAAATAGGTTTAAATTCTAAATTATCACGGTAAGTATGATGATTTTCTCTTAAGTCATGTTTTAAGCCAGATGCTCGCCCTATAGGTCCCACAGCTCTTCCTTTTAAAGCTTCCTCTTTGGTCATTCTCCCTACTTTTTTTGATCTTAATCCTACAAGAGGTCCGTTTTCAAATATTCCAACATATCTATCATGATTTTTTTCTATTGATTCAAGTTTTTCAAGTATTTGTTTAAAATGGATTTCTTTAGCATCCATTTTAACTCCACCAACTACATTCCAACCCATATTAACTCTATTACCTGTTAGAAGTTCAATAGCATCCATCGCATGTTCTCTTTGAGATAACATATACATAAAAAATGTTTCATGTTCAATTGCTTTAAAATATGTTGAATTAGCTAAATAATGGCTCTGAATCCTATCTAATTCATTTGTAATGACTCTTAGAAATTCTGCTCTTAATGGAACTCTAACCTCAGATATTTTTTCAAGTGTTTCAGCAAATGTTTGTGTATGTTCATAAGAACAAATTCCACATATTCTTTCAGCTAAATAAATACATTTTTGCCATGTTTTACCCTCCATGATTTTTTCTATTCCTCTATGAACATAACCATAATCAATTTTAGCATCAAGAACTTTTTCACCTTTAGTTTTAAGTTTTAATCGTAATGGTTCTTTTAAACCTGGATGAACAGGTCCAATAGGCAGTATCATTCTTTTTCCCTCCCACGACTTGCAATTGCATTAGGAGCAACGGATAGAATAGCTTCCAATATTTCACTTGGTCTTGGAGGGCAACCAGATATTTCTGCTGCAACGGGTATAAAATCAGAAACAGGAGGATGAACCCTTCCTCCTTCTTGATTAAAAACATCCCCAGACACTGGACAGTTTCCAACACAAGCCACAATTTTTGGTTCAGGAACTTTACTGTATATTCTTTTTATATTATCTACCCATTGATCAGTAACTGCACCAGTAATCAAAACAACATCTGCTTCACGAGGATTATTGTGGATATATATGCCATATTGTTCGATATCATATCTTGGAGAAAACAATGCAACTAATTCAACATCACATCCATTACATCCTCCACAGTTTACAATACAAACATGAATTGAACTTTTTCTTACAATATCTTTAAGAGCTTGAAACATATTTTTTCCTTTTAGTTAATTATTTTTTTTAATGAGAATTATTTTTAGGAATATTGTCATTATAGAAAGTTCTTAAATTTTAAAATGATTAATTTTTGTTAAATTATAGTGATTAAGATAAAATTTTTAATAAATGACTTTTTTAAAAATAAACTTTTTTAAAAATAAATAATTATTAAAAAATATTAAATTAAAATTATTTATTATTTATTTATATTATAGTCCTTATGGAAAATAGTCCTTATGGAAAAGTTCTTAAATTCTAAATAATTCTTAAATTTTAAATAATTCTTAAATTTTAAATAATAAATTCTTTAATTAAATTATTTAATTTTAAATAAATAAATTTCAATTGAATAAATCTTAAATAAATCTTAAATAAATCTTAAATAAATAAATTTTAATTGAATAAATTTTAAATAAATAAATTTCAAATATTAGTTTATAAAAATCTACAATTTTAAATTTTAAATAATAAACTTTTTTATTAAATTATTTAATTTTAAATAAATAAATTTCAATTGAATAAATTTTAAATAAATAAATTTTAAATGAATAAATTTTAAATAAATAAATTTTAAATAAATAAATTTTAATTGAATAAATATTAAATGAATAAATTTTAAATGAATAAATTTTAAATGAATAAATTTTAAATAAATAAATTTCAATTGAATAAATTTTAAATAAATAAATTTTAAATGAATAAATTTTAAATAAATAAATTTTAAATGAATAAATTTTAAATGAATAAACTTTAAATAATAAACTTTTTTATTAAATTATTTAATTTTAAATAAATAAATTTCAATTGAATAAATTTTAAATGAATAAATTTTAAATGAATAAATTTTAAATGAATAAAT
>JAITPS010000242.1 GCA_031289325.1 Candidatus Methanovirga meridionalis | reverse complement strand
CTTGAAATTAAATAATACTTGAAATTAAATAATACTTGAAATTAAATAATACTTGAAATTAAATAATACTTGAAATTAAATAATACTTGAAATTAAATAATACTTGAAATTAAATAATTTAATAAAAAAATTATCATTTCAAAATTTAAGAATTTTTATACATATATTTTAATAAACATTAAAAAATTATTATCATTAATTAGAAAAATTATCATTAATTAGAAAATTCTTTCATGAAACTATTTATATTAATTGATTCAAGATTATCAATTTGTTTTAGATGATGATAGTTAAAATTAGGGTTTAAATATTTGAATTTATTTAAAATATCTTCTTTTAAAAGAGGATTTTCTTTTTCTCCTATAGGAGTATATGTAATGTCTTGAAGTTTTTCATTATTTTTTAGTGTTACTGTAACTTTTGAAGCTCTTTTATTGGGAAATAATTCATCTAATTCTTTACTGCAATGAATTTCTATTTTCTTGGATAAATTTTTAATTTTTAAGTATAGTTGTTTATCTATAAATATCTTATTTAAATCTTCAAGTTTAACATCATTAAAGATTAAGGAAATAGCTATTGTGAAAGGTAAACTTTGTTTTAATTGTTCAAGTGTTTTAGGATTATAGTTATCATGTTCAGATGCTATTTTATATGTTTCAATACATATACCTCTCACATCATCTACATTAAAATCATTTATCTTTTCTTTAATAGCTATTGTAGAGTCAATTGATGAATGTAAGTGTCTACAAATTGGATATTTTTTCAAATAAACATCTTTAATATGCGATTTTCCTAATTCACTACTTAAATAGCTATTAACATTCAATGATTTTAAATTTTCAAATGATTTTATTGCCATTCCATTTAAAAAGCCTTCATTACCATCTATTATGGATTCAGCACCTGTAAAACCATTTTTTCCTAAAAATCCGCATAAAATTCCATTATAGTTAGCATTTCCTACATGTAAATGTTTAGCCATTGTTCCTGCATGGTCTGATTCTAAAAGTCCAGAGCTTAATGTTCCACAGAGACCTAAAGTATTCATTGTTTGTTTTTTATTTAAGTTTAATAGCTTAGATACAGTTGCACCAGATGTAAATGTTCCAATGGTTCCTGTACTATGAAATCCTTGATTTCTATGTTGAGGATTAGCTATTTTTCCAAGTACAATCCCGATTTCATAACCACAAACAACAGATTCTAATAATTTTTCCCCATTCAAATCTTTCATTTGACAAATTGCTATTGCTGATGGAAAAACAACTGATCCTGGATGTATTTGGGCAATAGTATGACCATCATCTAAATCCAAGCTATGAGCAAATATTCCATTTAAAAAAGATGCACGAATAGGATTTAAATAACCGTTAGCCATCACCGTAGCTATTTTATCCTCTGATGACTCATAGTTAAACAATTCAATTATTGTTTTAATAGCTATTTGGGAGCTTTTTTCCTGAGATCCTCTATAACTAACACTTAAAAAATCTAAAAATGATAATTTAGCTTTTTCAATAGCTTCATCATCAATTTCATCATATTTTAAATTAACAATAAAATTAGCAAGCTCTTTGATTATCATATTAATACATATATCATTTAATAGATTTATAATTTACTTTCTAACTGTTATATTATCTTAGAAAGCACTTTAAATAATGCAAATATATTTTGATTATATTGATGTAAAAAATGTTTGTAACTAATAATTATTTTTAAATATCTTATTTTTAAATATCTTATTTTTAAATATCTTATTTTTAAATATCTTATTTTTAAATATCTTATTTTTAAATATCTTATTTTTAAATATCTTATTTTTAAATATCTTATTTTTAAGAATTTCAAATGAATATTAAATTAATTTTTTAAATAATAATTTTTATTTCTTTATTTTTAAAAATAATAACTATAATTTTTTTAATTAAAAATTTAATGATTATATTTTACTTTTAAGAATTTCATTAATTAAAAACATTGTTTCATACACTATAATTCTAAATAAACATTTTAAAATAATATTTATTTATAAAAAAGTTATTATTAAAAATTTTATCAAAACCACTATATTTATAATATCTAAAAATAAATATAATTATTGTGAATTTAATAGATATTTTAATTAATATTCTTATTATTTTAATTAATATTATAGAACATATTTTGAATTATTTACTTAATTTTTTATTATAGAACATATTTTGAATTATTTACTTAATTTTTTAAATAGATATTTTATTTTAAATAGATATTTTATTTTAAATGGATATTTTATTTTAAAAAGTGTTATTCTTTAATTATTTTTTAATGATTTATTTTATTATCTTAAAATAACTATCCTAATATATTATTATAAATCAAGAAATTAACTTTTAAATAATATTTTATATTTTAAATACATTTTATTATTTTAAATTTTATTATTTTAAATTTTTTTTAAGTTACAGGTGAATTGATGAATGAAAACAATACTAAAGGAGTATCAATTTTACATGGGGATCCGAAAAAAGCTATTTTGAAGCTATCAATACCTATGATGTTTGCAATGTTTGTAAATTCTCTTTATGCTCTTATAGATGGGATTTGGATTGGTGGTTTAGGCGATACATCTCTTGCTGCAATTGGATTTATAAATCCATTGTATTTGATAGTGATTGGTTTTTCAAATGGTCTTGGAGCTGGTGCGACATCTGTAATATCACGATACATTGGTGAGAGAAATAAAAAACAAGTTGATAATGCAGGAATTCATGTTTTGTTGTTAATAACTATTTTATCATTAGCTTTTACCTTAATTTTAGTCTTGTTTCTTCAAGAGATACTTAGTGGTATGGGAGTAGATAATAGATTAATGGATATTTGTTTAAGTTATGGTCAAATATTCTTTTTGGGTTCAATATTTATAGTATTCACATCAGCAGCTTATGGAATACTTCGTGCAGAAGGAAATGTTACAAAAGCAACCTATGGAATCGTAGTTGGTGCTGTAATCAACATGATTTTAGATCCTGTTTTCATATATACTTTGGATTTAGGTGTTTTTGGAGCAGGATTTGCATCAATATTATCCTTAGCTTTTGTATCAGTGTTGTTGATTTATTGGTTTAAAAAAGAGACTTATGTTAGATTTTCACTTAAAAATTTCAATTTTCAATGGAATTTAATAAAGAAAATATTATCTGTTGGTATACCAGCAGGAATTGAAATGTTGGTCGTTGCCTTTCTAACTCTCTTCTTAAACTCTGTTTTATTATTCGTTAGTGATATTCAAGGAGTAGCTGTTTTTAATGCTGGTTGGAGAGTTGTAGTGACAGTTATGGTTATTCCATTGGCTATTGGTATGTCATCTGTAGCTGTTACAGGAGCAAACTATGGGGCAGGTAAATTTGAAAATTTAAAAGTGATATACAATTATTCAATTAAGTTTAGTTTCTTAGTGGTTACAATAATGGCAGCATTTATATTTATATTCGCTCCACAAATAAGTTATCTTTTTGCATACCTACCAGGATTAGCAGATATTAGAGGTTTAATATCTGAATTTTTGAGAGTAACTTGCTTATTTTACTTTTCCTTACCTTTGGGTGTAACTGCAAGTTCATTTTTTCAAGGAGTCGGGAAAGGATTTAGTTCATTGCTTATTACTATAATTCGATTACTGATTCTTGAAATGATTTTTAATTACATTTTAGCTATTGTGTTTGGATTTGGTCAACAAGGAGTATGGTATGGAATTATTTTAGGTAATGGTTTCGGATCAATATTTGGATACTTTTATGCACGAAGATATATCAATAAATTAAATAAAAAAGGACTTACAGCAAAATAAAAACTTCATTCATAATTTATAGCATAACACTTAAATTTTTGTAAAAATCATTACTTCTAATTTTTCTTAAAATCAATTTTTTTAAAATTAAAATTATTATTCAAATCCAAATGGATTAAATGGGATTTATATGAAGCTACATCATCTTAAAATTTTTATTTAACTTTTTTACATGATTTGTATCAGAAACTGGTAAATAGTACGAACAGCTAATGAAAAGGGAATCAGTTATTTGTTAGACAGTCAATTTCAAAAATACTTTAAAATAGAAGCTGAAGAGAATAAGTGAGAATGTGAATTTTTTATATTTTATTATTAAATTTTTTTTAAGTTATAGGTGAATTGATGATTGAAAACACTACTAAAGGAGTATCAATTTTACATGGAGACCCAAAAAAAGCTATTTTAAAGCTATCAATACCTATGATGTTTGCAATGGTTGTAAATTCTCTTTATACTCTTATAGATGGGATTTGGATTGGTGGTTTAGGTGATACATCTCTTGCTGCAATTGGATTTATAAATCCATTGTATATAATAGTGAATGGTTTTTCAACTGGTCTTGGAGTTGGTGCGACATCTGTAATATCACGATACATTGGTGAGAGAAATAAAAAACAAGTTGATAATGCAGGAATTCATGTTTTATTGTTAATAGCTATTTTATCATTGGCTTTTACATTAATTTTAGTCCTATTTCTTCAAGAGATACTTAGTGGTATGGGAGTAGATAATAGATTAATGGATATTTGTTTAAGTTATGGTCAAATATTCTTTTTAGGTTCAATATTTATAGTGTTCACATCAGCAGCTTATGGAATACTTCGTGCAGAAGGAAATGTTACAAAAGCAACCTATGGAATCGTAGTTGGTGCTGTAATCAATATGATTTTAGATCCTGTTTTCATATATACTCTGAATTTAGGTGTTTTTGGAGCAGGACTCGCATCAATATTATCCTTAGCTTTTGTATCAGTATTGTTGATTTATTGGTTTAAAAAAGAGACTTATGTTAAATTTTCACTTAAAAATTTCAATTTTCAACTGAATTTAATAAAGAAAATATTATCTGTTGGTATACCATCAGGAATTGAAATGTGGGTCGTTGGTTTTTCAATGCTCTTCTTTAACTATGTTTTATTTTTAGTTAGTGATATTCAAGGAGTAGCTGTTTTTAATGCTGGTTGGAGAGTTGTAGCGGCAGTTATGGTTATTCCATTGGCTATTGGTATGTCATCTGTAGCTGTTACAGGAGCAAACTATGGAGCAGGTAAATTTGAAAATTTAAAGGTAATATACAATTATTCAATTAAATTTAGTTTCTTAGTGGTTACAATAATGGCAACATTTATATTTATATTCGCTCCACAAATAAGTTATCTTTTTGCATACCTACCAGAATTAGCAGATATTAGAGATTTAATATCTGAATTTTTGAGAGTAACTTGCTTATTTTACTTCCCCTTACCTTTGGGTATAACTGCAAGTTCATTTTTTCTAGGAGTCGGGAAAGGATTTAGTTCATTGCTTATTACTATAATTGAATTACTGGTTCTTGAAATGATTTTTATTTACATTTTAGCTATTATATGTGGATTTGGTCAACAAGGAGTATGGTATGGAATCATTTTAGGTAATGGTTGCGGATCAATATTTGGATACTTTTATGCAAGAAGACATATTAATAGATTAAATAAAAAAAGTAAAATAGGACTTACAAAACTTCATTCATAATTTATAACATAAAACTTAAATTTTTGTAAAAATCATTACTTCTAATTTTTATTAAAATCAATTTTTTAAAATTAAAATTATTATTTTTAAAAAATAAATAAAATAAATTATTTAATTATAAATTAATAAAATATAGTGGGTTTGATGAAGTTCTTAAAAAATAACTTTTTTAAAAATAGATATTATTAAAAAATATTAATTAAAAATTAATTATATTAATTAAAATAGTAGGTTTGATGAAGTTCTTAAAAAATAACTTTTTTAAAAATAGATATTATTAAAAAATATTAATTAAAAATTAATTATATTAATTAAAATAGTGGGTTTGATGAAGTTCTTAAAAAATAACTTTTTTAAAAATAGATATTATTAAAAAATATTAAATTAAAATTAATTATATTAATTAAAATAAATTTATATTATTTAAAATTTAAAATTATAGATTTTCATGAAATAATATTTAAAATTAAATAATTTAATAAAAAAATTATCATTTCAAAATTTAAGAACTTTTCCATTATGACCATATATTAAATAATTTTGAAAATTAAAATATTTAATGGTTCTTTTTTTAATTATAATGGTTTTAATAATGTTCTTAATAAATAATTTTTTTTAAAATTAAATATTTTTTTTCTTACATACATTATTTAATATATTCTTACATACAT
>JAITPS010000227.1 GCA_031289325.1 Candidatus Methanovirga meridionalis | reverse complement strand
TATTAATGATATTTTTATTAATGATATTTTTATTAATGATATTTTTATTAATGATATTTTTTATTAATGATATTTTTTATTAATGATATTTTTTATTAATGATATTTTTTATTAATGATATTTTTTATTAATGATATTTTTTATTAATGATATTTTTATTAATGATATTTTTTATTAATGATATTTTCAAATTTTAAATAATATAAATATATTTTAATTAATATAACTAATTTTAAATTAATATTTTTTGATAATATTTAATTTTAAAAAATTTACTTATTAAGAAAAAAATTTACTTATTAAGAACTTTATCAAAACCATTACAATATACATGATTTTCATGATTTTAAATTAATATTTTTTAATAATTCTACAATTATCTGGAGTAAAATATGTTAAATCTTTTTAAAAAGTATTTTAAACCTTATATTTTTCTAATTATCCTTTCTTTGTTGTTTCAGATTGTACAAACATTATTTACATTATATTTACCTAATTTAAATGCACAAATTATAGATAAAGGTATTGTAAATGGAGATATATTATACATTCAAAATCAAGGATTTTTCATGATGGTTTTAGTATTTTTACAAGTTTCGTTTTCAATTGTAAATAGCTACCTCAGTACAAATGTTTCTTTGTCAATTGCTCGTAATATTCGTAAGGATTTATATTATAAAATACAAAATTTTTCATCTGCAGATATTAATCATTTTGGTGTGGCAACTTTAATTACAAGAGTGACTAATGATATTCAACATGTTAGCACAGTTTTAGCTTTCTTATTTAGTGTTATTATAAATATTCCTATAATCATTGTTGGTAGTGTTATCATGGCAATAGAAAATAGTTTATCGTTGTCTATGATATTATTTGTAGTATTTTCTTTAATTATCCCATTAATAATGATCTTTACAAAAAAATTAAAACCATTGTTTGAATTATTCCAAAAACAATTTGATAAGGTTAATATGATTTTAAGAGATCAAATAACTGGTATTCAAGTAGTTAAATCTTTTGTTAAAGAAATATCAGAATATGAACGATTTAAAAAAGCTAATAAAGAATTATATGGTTTGAATATAAGAATGGGTAAATTAATGAGCTTTTTTTTCCCCAGTTTTTTCCTTTTGCCCAATTTCTTGATTTTAGTCACTGTTTGGTATGGTGGCATACTTGTTAACATGGGAGAATTAGAAATTGGAGCAATAACCGCTTTTATTACTTACCTAATATATATAACTATAGCTCTTAGTATGTTTGCTATGATTTTAGGTTTCATACCCCAAGCTGAAGTTTCTGCAAGACGTATTTTAGAGGTACTAAATACAGAAACCTCCATCACTTCACCACCTAAGCCAATCCATATTAAAAATCCACAAGGGAATATCAAGTTTAAAGATGTAGATTTTACTTATAGTAATAATAGTAACAATAATAGTAATAATAATACAGGATTTGTTTTAAAGAATATTAATTTTATTGCTAAATCATCTGAAGTTACGGGTATTATTGGAAACACTGCTTCAGGGAAATCAACTTTATTACAGTTAATTCCCCGTTTTTACGATGTTACAAATGGAATGGTATCTTTTGATGATATTAATGTGAAAAATCTTAATATTGATGAGTTAAATAGCTATATTAATTTTATTCCTCAAAAATCGTTTCTTTTTAGTGGTACAATTGCAGAAAATTTACGGCTTGGTAAAAATGATGCAACCGAAGATGAGTTATGGGAAGTATTAGAAATAGTTCAAATTGCTGATTTTATAAAGGGATTAGATAAAGAAATACATTCTAAGGTTTCTCAAAGGGGTGTTAATTTAAGTGGTGGTCAACAACAGCGTTTAACTATTGCAAGAGCTATACTTTCAAAACCCAAAGTAATAATTTTTGATGATTCATTTTCAGCTCTTGATTATAGTACTGATTTAAAGCTTCGTAAAGCTTTAACTAAATTTATAAAGAATTCAACAATCATTATTGTTAGTCAAAGAATTTCCACTATCCGTGATGCTGATAATATTTTAGTAATGGATGATGGTGAAATTATATCTCAAGGTAAACATACAGACTTAATGAAAAATTGTAAGATTTATGAATCTATTGTTTCTTCCCAATTAGATTTTAAAAATTCTATGGAGGGATCATAATCTTTATTCGTCTTCTTAAACTATTATTTCGGGATAAACTAAATTTTATAATAATATTATTCTTATTGATTGTTTCAGTAATTCTTCAATCTTTTAACCCAATTATTTTAGGAAACGGAACCAATATTCTTTGGGATGGTTTTAAATCAGGTTCTTTAAGATTTGATTTATTATTAAATGTAATAATCATATTATTTTTCATGTTCTTAGGAGATTATATTTCTAATGTTTTAGCAGGACGACTTTCAGCTAAAGTTGTTTCAAAGATTTCTTATGATTTAAGATTAGAGAGTGAAGAGAAGATCTGGAAATTACCTTTTAAATACTATGAACAGAATAAAACTGGCAATATAATGAGCCATATTACTAATGATATTGATAATATTCAACAAACACTTTCTAAAATATTAACTAATTCATTATCTTTAATATTGAGACTTATAGCCATAGTACCCTTAATGTTTTATCTGTCATGGTTTTTATCATTAATTACATTAATTCTTATTCCAGTATCTTTCATAATCATATTTTTCATTACCAGATTTTCTCAACCTCACTTTAAAAAACAATGGAAAATTATTGCTAAAATTAATAGTAATGTTGAGGAGAGTTTCAATGGTCATTTATTAATTAAGAATTATGATCAAACAGGAACATTTATTGATAAATTTAATAATGAGAATAATAACTTATATAAATCGAGTTTTATAGCTGGATTTATTTCTTTAATTAGTTACTATGGTACTATTTTTATTAATAACTTGATTTATGTTATTGTGGCTTATTTTGGAGCCTTAAATGTTATAAATGGAAGTTTGAGCCTTGGTAGTGTACAAGCATTTATCCAATATTCAAATCAATTCAGTGAACCATTTGCACAATTAACAGAAACATTAAGCATTATACAATCAGGAATAGCTTCAGCTACACATGTATTTAATTTATTGGATAGTGAGGAAGAAATTTTTGATAATAATTTAATAGAACTTAAAGAAGTAAATGGTTTAATAGAGTTTAAAAATGTTGATTTTAGTTATACCGATGATGTTAAATTAATCGATGATATGAACTTAATTATTAATAAGAAGGAAACTATGGCAATTGTTGGAAGCACTGGTGCTGGTAAAACAACTTTAGTTAATCTTATAATGCGTTTTTATGATATTGATAGTGGTTCTATTGAGTTAGATGGCAAAGATATTCGTCAAATTACTAAAAAAAGTTTACGCCATAAAATTGGTATAGTATTACAAGACCCTTGGTTGTTTAAGGGTACAATTGAAGAAAATATTAAATATGGTGTTTTAGAGGATAGAGAAATTTCCGATGAAGAATTTTTTGAAGTTACTAAAGCAACATACATTGATAACTTCGTATCTCTCTTAGCAGATGGTTATCAAACAGTGATAAGTAATGATGAAGATTTATTATCTGTTGGAGAGAAACAATTGTTAACTATAGCAAGAGCATTCTTAATAAATCCAGATATATTAATTTTAGATGAAGCTACTTCTTCTATAGATACTCTTACTGAAATTTTAATTCAAAAGGCAATGAAAAATTTACAAAAAAATCGAACCACATTGATAATTGCTCATCGTTTAAGCACTATTAGAGATGTTGATAGAATTATTGTTATGGATAAAGGTAAAATTGTTGAAAAAGGCAGTCATGATGATTTAATTGCTCTTGGAAATCATTACCAAAAACTTTATCAAAGTAATTTTGAAAGATAAGATAGTATTTTATCCCATTGTATTCAATATATATTTATTTATTATTATTATTTTTTTATTTGACCCTATTTTTTAAAGTTATAGGATTTGGAGTATAATTTTTCACAATAGATGATATTAACAAACATCAATAATAAATATCAATAATAAATATCAATAATAAATTAGAAAAATTTAGAATGAATAAAAATCTTTGAAAAAATTAAATGAAAAAAACAAGCAATATAAACAAAGAAAGAAATAGGAAAAAGTATAAATATGAGAAAGGACAGAAAGGATAAAATAAGCATGAAAAATGTAGAATAAAGATTTTAAAATCTAAAAAGTATTTATTATCCTTATGCACTGATGTAATAATATTTAAAAGTTAAAATAGTTAAAATCAATAGTTTAAATTTGGATTTTAATTGGGTTTTTATATGGTTTTAGAAGATTTTTTTTAACTCAAAACAATTTTTAAAGACCAGATATTAGAAAATAAGTGCTATTAAATACTTATAGAATTATGTAATATTCTCTTAAAAATAAATATTCTCTTAAAAATATTTATTTATAAAAATATTTATTTAGTTATTTATATTAAATTTATTTAGTTATTTATATTAAATTTAGTTATTTATATTAAATTTATTTAGTTATTTATATTAAATTTATTTAGCTATTTATATTAATAATTGGTATAAATTATTTATTTTTTTAATATTTATTTTTTCAATAAAATATAAAATTATTTTTTCAATAAAATATAAAATTCAATTATTATTTATAGTTATTATGAAAAAGTTCTTAAATTTTAAAATGATAATTTTTTTATTAAATTATTTAATTTTAAATATCACTTTATAAAAATTTATAATTTATAATTTTAAATGATATAAATATATTTTAAATAATGTAAATATATTTTAAGCAATATAAATATATTTTAAGCAACATAAATATATTTTAAGCAATATAAATAATTTTAAATTAATATTTTTTAATGATACTTATTTTTAAAAAAGTTATTTATTAAGAACTTTATCAAAACCACTATAATTTTGGTGTAAACATGTCAGAGATTAGTGAAAATGTAATATTTAAAACCGATCATGATGCAAAATTAGAACTCAATGAAAACTTTGTTGGGCTTAGAATTAGAAAAGATGGGATAATGAGTATTAACTTCAGATGTAGTGAAGAAAATATGGACAGAGTAATTGAATTTTTTGGAAGTTTTAAAGGTTCTAATCCTTTTACTATGGATATTGGTAATACTGGTGATATAGATTGTTATTTTAAAGGTATTTCATCAGTACTAAGGAAAACTGATGAAACTGGTTACCCTTACTGTTTTGTATCTGTCACAGCTCAAGAGTTAAAAAAACCTAATAAAATTATGATGAGTAGTGAAAAAAGTTCGCATTGTTTTAGTTCATTAGTAGATAAACAATTAGACAATGAGTAAACAATAATTTTCTTGGTTACAACAGTCAATTTATTAATACTTATTTATTTACTATTTATTTCATTATTTATTAATTTATTATTTATTAATTTATTATTTATTAATTTATTATTTATTAATTTATTATTTATTAATCTATTATTTATTAATCTATTATTTATTAATCTATTATTTATTAATCTATTATTTATTAATCTATTATTTATTAATCTATTATTTATTAATCT
>JAITPS010000168.1 GCA_031289325.1 Candidatus Methanovirga meridionalis | reverse complement strand
AAGTAGTGAAATAGCTATTTTTCTATCCATGCAAATAAGGAAAACAGACGAAATTATTCCAATTTATTTAGATAAAAGCCCTATTGTTATTGCTTGTATGTTTGCTTGTTGGAAATTAGGATTGGCTTATAGTGTAATTGATAAGTCAACACCAATTGAAAGGGCGAAAATAATATTCAATAGATTAGACTCATCAATAATAATTGATGATAAGTTCCTATCTTCTTTTTATAATCAAAAATCACTTACCACCAATAGTAAACTTTCTTCTAATGAAAAATTACTTCTAAAAAATAGTTTAAATGATTTAGCAGCTATTATTTTTACTTCTGGTTCAACTGGAATCCCTAAAGGTGTTATACTTTCCCATAAAAACTTTTCATTTATAGTTTTGAATTATTATGAAATTGTGGATGAAAACACGAAGTTTTTAAATTTAGTAAAATTATCTTTTGTAATGAGTTCAATGATTATATTTTCCCCATTATCTAAAGGTTCATCCACACACATAGTAAAAGATGATAAAATAACTGACATTGAATATTTATCTAAGTATATTAAAGAAAATAATATTGATCATGCTTTTTTTGTACCGCAATTAGCACGGATGTTCCTAAAACATACCAATGTATTAAAAACTATGCTTGTAGGAGGAGATATTAATTCTAATATATATAGTAATAAGACAATTATTTACAGTGGTTTTGGTCAATCAGAAACTGGGGGGATGGCTACTTATTTTAAAATTGATAAATCGTACACAAAAACACCTATTGGAAAACCAGTAAAAAGTCTTTCTCTTTATTTATTAGATGAAAATGAAAAATTAATAAGAGAGGAGAATACTGTAGGGGAGATCTGTTTTTCTGGAAATGTTGCACTTGGTTACTATAAAGATGAAAAATTAACAAAAGAGAAATTTATACATAATCCATTTTCTAAATCTGATGATGATAAAATATTGCTTAAAACAGGTGATTTAGCATATTACAATGGAAATTATGATTTGGTTTATTATCAAAGAAAGGACTTCATGGTAAATATTCATGGTTATAGAGTGGAGCCTACTGAAGTTGAAAATACATTATTAAAAGTAGATGGAATCTCTGATGTTGCAGTATCAGGTTTTGATGTATCTAAATTAACAGGCATTGATAATGATATGAGATTATATGCTGGATATGTGTCTGATAAATTGATTAATGAAGAGTTTATAATGGATGAACTTAAAAAATTTCTTCCAGATTATATGATTCCTTCTGTTATTGAAAGAATTGATAATATTCCATTGAACGATAGGAGGAAAGTGGATAGGAAAAATTTAATACCATCTAATATAAATGAATTGTTTAGGCAAGCTAAAGAAATTATTAAACCAACAAATGACTTAGAAATGGAAATATTTAATATTTGTGCTGAAATATTAGATTACAGTGATTTTGGAGTGACAAATAGTCTTATGAGCATTGGTTTCACATCATTATCTATACTTGAATTGTTAAGTAAAATATTTGATAAATATCATATTCAGATAAATTCATTAGATATAATTGAAAAAAATTATAACATTCAAGATATTGGTAAAAAAATAACGGGTTCTAAAAAGATAATAAGGGAAGGTGAAAAATCAATTAAAGAAAAATATTCACTACCATACAATTTATATTCTTATTATAATAATTATATTAAAAATCAGCCTTCTGATTCAACAATTTTCAATGTTCCATTGAATATAAGTTTGAGTGATAGGTTTGATGTTTTTAAATTAAAAAATGCACTACTTGAAACAATTGAGCTTAATAACTATATTAAAACAAGTTTTATAGTTGATAATGGAAAAATTTATCAGAGAAGAAATGATGCTTATAAAGCAGATATTAAAATTCATGATAAGGAATTAACTGAAAATATTAAAAAAGAGTTTATTAAGCCTTTTAATATATTTGAACCACCATTATTTAGATTTGAATTATACTGTTATGATGGGAAAATTAACTTATTATTTGATATTCATCATATCTTAGTTGATGCTTACTCAATTAAGATGTTTTTGGATGATTTATTAAATATTTATTTTAATAATGATTCAATAAAGAAGGAATATGATTATTTTGATTATTCTATAGAATATTGTTTGGATAATTATGAAATAAATTATGAAATAAATAATGAAATAAATAATGAAATAAATAATAAAAAAATATTAATAAAAAATTTAAAAAAATTCCATATTCATATAATTTATATTATTGTGCAGGTTATAATAGAGTATGTTGTACAATGTTTGATGGTTTTCATTAAATTCATGAAAAATGTAAAAATAAGTGGAGAATTAAAAAGTAAAGTTCAATTTAAAGAATTTTTTAATAAAGTAAAGATCAATTCCAAGAAATATAATTTTGATGATTTAGTTTTATCATCAGTAATGTTACCTTTAACTAAACTACTTAATACAAAAGATATCATCTTACCTTTTAATTTTCATGGTAGAGATAATGCTAAATATTTAAAAACCTTTGGAACGATTAATCGTGGCATTCTTATTTATTTTAACATTGATTATGATATTTTATTTAAAGATTATGTTAATTATATAAAAGAAACTAAAAATTCAGCCATTAAAAATTCTATTAAATTCATGGAAAATCCTCAAGAGTATTTTGAAGAAAATGAGTATTCTTATTATGAATATTTAAAAAAATCTCATAATGAATACTTAAAAAAATTAAAATATGGCTATTTATATGATCAAAAAAATATTAATTTATTATATAATCATATTCCCAGCATTTTGGATAATAATCATTTGGATAATAATCATTTGGATTTAGAATTTTTAGTACATGATTTTGAGGGAGGGAATGAAAAAAATAATTCATTAATTTTTACAGTAGTTGAACAGAAGGATAAATTCATTTTAGAAATCCGATATACAACAAAGTATTATTCTAATGAAGAAGTGGATAATTTCATTAAAAATGTTGATACATTATTAAAATCATCAAAAAACAATGAATTAGAAAAATTAAACAATATTATGAAGACTTTATATTAATAGAATATAGGAAAAAAGTAAATTCAAAAATGAAGAAATAAAAATTATTGTTTAAAAAATTAATTTAATCTTAATTTGAAATTTTTAAACAGATGAATAAATTCTCCTAAGTTGAAAATAAATTTTCAACAATAAGATATTTAAATAATAATCAGTTACAAACATTTTTTTACATCAATATAGTTTAAAAATTTCATATTTTTAAATTTAGAAAAGCAAAGCTTTTTTTTTACTTACAAATATTATTTCGTACAATATGAATAATTTTAAATAATATCAATATATTTTGATTAATATAAATAATTTTAAATTAATATTTTTTAATATAGTTATTATGGAAAAGTTCTTAAATTTTGAATGATAAATTTTTTTATTAAATTATTTAATTTTAAATATTAATTTATAAAAATCCATAATTTTAAATATTAATTTATAAAAATCCATAATTTTAAATTTTAAATAATATAAACTTATTTTAATTAATATAAGTAATTATAAATCAATATCATTTAATAATGTTTATTTTTAAAAAAAGTTATTTATTAAGAACTTTATCAAAGCTACTATAATTTAAATAGAAAAGATAGTTATTACCCAAAAAAAGAAGATCAAAGTATATGAAAACATAAAGTGATTATTCTTTAAGCTATCATTGAAAATCAATAAATCTCATATTTTTAGTAAGAATTTTGAAGAAAAAGTGAATAAAGCTACTAAAAAAAGTCCTGTGAATTATCTTAGAAATAAAAATTCAACTAACTAAGAGAATTCTTAGCTTAAAATAGATTTAATATTTAAAATAAGATTTAATATTTAAAATAAGATTTAATATTTAAAATAAGATTTAATATTTAAAATAAAATTAAAACTATTAAAATGTTTAAAAATAGTTAAGTATGATTTTTTACACCATATAGAAATTTAAAATAGTTTTTAATTACAAGTTATTCATTTAAATAAACATATTATAATAATTAATATTAAAAAATAACAAAAATATAAAATTAAACAAAAATATAAAACTTAAATTATATTTAAAGAAATGTTTCATTATATTGTATTTTCAAAATATTTATTTAAAAGTTGAATATAAATAAAAATAAATTTACAAAACACTATAAAGTGCTTAAAAATTAAAACATAGTCATTGTGGAAAAGTTCTTAAATTTTGAATAATGAATTTTTGAATAATGAATTTTTCATTAAATTAGAATAACAAATTTTTCATTAAATTATTTAATTTTAAATATTAACATATAAAAATCCATAATTTTAAATTTTAAATAATATAATTTTATTTTAATTAATATAAATAATTTTAAATTAATACAAATAATTTTAAATTAATATTTTTTAATAATATCTATTTTTAAAAATTTATTTATTACGAACTTTATCAAATTCGCTTTATCAAATTCAATATAAGATAAATTCAATATAAGATCCAAGATCTTTGCACTTTCAATAATTTAAAAAGAAAAAATAAATTTAAGAAGAAGAAATTAAAATGGAACACATTTTCAATTAGAATGGAACGGGTAATCCCATTTCAACTCTTTTCTTAATTTCGTCGGCAGCTTTTGATTTTTTACCATCAGAAAGTTTTTCTAATAAACCTAATCCTGGTTTTACACTATCAATTGGTTTGGTTTCAATAACACCAGCTTCAACAGCTTTATCAAATATTGAACTACCATTATCAGTTCTTTTTAAAACTGTAGACCATCCATCAGGACTACCAACAGATCCAGTTGAAACATCAGCTAACTCAGCAGTGTAATCTTTACATATATTACAACCTGCTTGTTCATATCCATGAGTTTCTTTTAATGGAATTGAAAGGTTTCCTTCATCTGTGTATGCCCAGAATTTTCCTTTTCCAATATCCATTTTTAAAGTCACATCCATTGAAGAGTGTAATTTTTCATTGACAAAAGTTTCAAGAGATGCATATGGGAAATTCTCCATACAGAAAATACCAACAACAAATTTAATCTTATCAGCTAAAAATCTTGTTGAAAATGGATATGATTGCATTTTTCTTATTCCCATTAATTGGCATGGAATTGCAACAGTTCCTACTTTCTCAAGACCATATTGTCTTACTGCAACTTTTAATGCCCATACATTCGGTGAAAATGTATATTTGGTTCCTGCAGCAGATATAATTTCATCAGATGTTAAAGCAACAACTGGTTCTGGTTTAAACATTTCTTCTGTAGGTCCTGCAACAACAGCACCTTCAATGATTTTTTCATCCAATGCATAGGATAATAATGCTGTTACTATTCCACCATCTTGAGATACTTCCTGAATTGATTTATCAGTAGCTTTTGCAGATATAGCATCTTTATAAGTACCTAATACCATCTTTATTCCTCCTATAGCCCTAAATCCTGTTTTATACGTTCTTCAGGGAACCAAGTACGTGGGCAGTGAACAGAACAGCTACCACATTTGACACATCTGTTTTTATTACATTCAGGTCTACCTTGATTCATTGTAAGAGCTCTTGTTGGACATGCCATTGCACAAGTTCCACAACCAGTACACAATGCTTTGTTAACCACATTTGTTTGTAAGTCACAACCACAGTTTAATGAACATTTAGATAAATCCATCATCGGTTGTAAATAATCCATATCCCCACCAATTAAAGCAACAACTGACTTTGCAATTATTTCTGGAGAAGCTGGACAACCTGGAAGTGCAAGGTCAACTTGCACTAAATCAGAGATTGGCACAAACGATTCATGTTTAGGTTGAGCTTGTTGTCCACCTCTACTGAATCTTGTAAAACATCCATTTTTAGCACAAGATCCAAAAGCACATACTAATTTTGCTTTTTTTCTTAATTCATAAAGTTCTTTTAAACTATGTTCATCTTGTAAACAGACTGATCCTTCTACAAGAGCTAAATCCATTTCAGGCATTGGATTTTCATCGTCCCACCAAACATCTACTAAAGTTTGACCATAAACTATATCTACCATATTTGTAAGTATTTCTGCGAGAATGTCATAATTTTCACTTAATGACATTATCTCTCCAGTACATCCACTTAAGTGAAAGTACCCTATTCTTGGTTTTTCAGCCACTTTTTCAACCTCCTGTTGAGATTCTTCTTTTTTTGGCTTTTCATTTGGTTTAGCTTCTATTTTTTGGTTTTCTTCTGTTTTTGGTTCACTTCCAAATCCGAAAAGCCTTTTTAATTTTTTAAACATTGCTAAACCTCTAATTCTTTTAAAATCATGTCAACGGCTTCGGGAATTGCCTTTTCAACAGGTTCTGTTAAACCCATTTCTACATTTGGTGCAGAGATTTCTTTTGGTTTGCAACCAACAATAACAACTTCAATATCTTTGGCTAATTCATGTAATGGTTCTTCAACAGGCCATGTGTGTGCATTTTGATACACCCCTTTTGGCATGTCATATGGAGAAAATATTTTAACTGTACCTGGTTTGCTATCAAATTCAACAACATCAACAACAATTAATTTTTTCCATTTCTCATCAGGAAGTGTGAAAATAAAGTGTGTTGCTCCAGTACCAGCATCAACAAACATGGTCTCTTCTGGCATGTCTTTATCAGTAAAGTATTCTTCTAATGCATTAATCACAGATGGACCAAAACCATCATCTTTGAAAAGGATGTTTCCACATCCTACAACCAATGTCTCTACATTATATGGCATTTTATTCCCTATGAATCAACTTATATTCTTACCATTTCATCTTTAACAACACTTTTGTCCTCATCATCAACTACCATTACATGAGTAGCACAGGATAAACAAGGGTCATAAGCTCTTATAACATGAGCTCCCCATTCATGATGGAAACCTTCAGTCGCTGGACCCATAGTTGGAATATTCCAAGTAGTAGGTACCAAAGCACTATAAAACCCGACTTTACCATCAACAACTTGTGCTAAATGTACATCAAGTCCTCTTGGAGCTTCAATAGCACCAATACCTAACTTATTTGTACCTCTTATGTCAACATCAGCTAAAGTAGGGGCAGAAGTGTCTAATTCATCTAAAATTTTAATAGCTCTTGATAAGTATGTTTTCATTTCTAAAGCTCTTGATACATGCTGTGCAATAACACCTTTTTCTGTGAAACCTCTGAATTTAGCAGCTCTTGCTCTTGGACCTGCTTCAACATTAACTCCATCAAATAATGGTATTGTTGTACAAGCACGTTTACCAATTTCAGGGTCATCATACCAACTTTCAGGCATTATTTCAGTGAATTTATCTAAATCAAAGAAGTTTCTATCACCATAAATGCTAGAACTCGCAAATAACGGTTGATTAACAACTCCTAAACCTTTAGGGAAACCTTTTTTTTCAACTAACTCTAAGATTAAATCAACATGTGCATTAACTTTAGGAACTAAAGCTTTTAATCTTGTGTACAATTTTCTCCTTGCAAGTTCAGAAATATTTCTTGCCATTCCTCCAATTCTTACATCAGATGGGTGAATACCTTCACCAGCTACCATATCCACAACATATTGTGCAGTTTTTCTTATTTCACCAACACTATTAACAGCAGCGGCAAATAATTCATCAGGTACAATATCAGTAGCTATTAAGAAATGATGTATAGCATGACTATTAAGATTACTTGCAGATAAAGTAAGCTCTCTTAATAATTTTGCGGCTTTAGGAAGGTCAACATCTAAAGAATCGTCCACAGCTTCAACAGAAGCTAAAGTATGCGGAACTGGACAGACCCCACAGATTCTTTGACAGAAAACAGGAGCTGTCTCAGGAGCTTTCCCTGTAACCATTTTCTCTAAACCTCTTACAGGAGTGATACTAAAGTATCTTCCTTTGGTAACTATCCCTTCATCATCGACTTCCATAACAAGCTCAGCATGTCCTTCTTGTCTTGATGTAGGAGATATAACTATTTTTTCGCTCAAATGTGTCACCTCAATTTCATTATCAGATAATGATTTATTCATAATCCAATATAATTATTACTTTAGCTTTTCATATATAAATAAACTTTGCCTTATGAAAAAAAAAGAAAGATTTATATAGTAGATTATTAATTTAATACTTAATTTAAATAGATTATTATTTAAAAAATATTGTTATTACATAATTTAAATTTTTAACAATAAAAAAATAAAAAACTAATTAAAAAGTATTACTAATTAAATCAAAAAATTATTAAAACAATCGGAGTTATGTAAGATTCAACTGATAAGCTACTTTTCCAAATTTTTTATTCTACAGTTTCAGGAGAACTAAAAATCCTTAAAAATGTACATGAAAGCTTTATAATTACTTTAATATGGAAGGAATTTAGAAAAAGGAGAATTCAATCTTAATTGAGATAATTAACTAAATAAAATATATTGTAATTAATATTAAAGAGAGAACAGGGCATAATTTTTTTTAACAATGAAAAAATAATATTTAATAAACTAACAAAAAGTTATATAAATAATAAAAAATATATAATATTTTATGAGTGATAATAACAACAACAATTTAAACAACCTTGATATGGAAGATATTCTTGATGTTATGGGATGCCGTACTCGAAGAGAAATCATAACACTCTTAAGAGAAGAGCCACGATTCGTTAGTGAAATCTCAAAAAAGTTAAAAATAGGTCAAAAAGCTATTATAGAGCATTTAAAATCAATGGAAGAAATGGGAATTTTAGAATCTTCTTTTAAAAAAGTAGTAAGAGGTAGACCTCGAAAATACTATGATTTGCCTAATGATTTTAGTATAAGCATTACTATAACAGAAAATAGTCTAAAAATAGATATTGCTGAAGATCTATTAAATTTAAAACAATTACCTTCTGGTGATGAATGGTCAAAATTATTAGAATTAGAAAAAAGAATTGATAATGGGCAATGGGAAGCTATTGAAGACTTAAAAAGTCAAATTAGACTTTATAATAATCTCAAACAACGAGCCGAGTATATTTTAGAAAGAGTGCAAAATGAAAAAAACTCAGATGAAGATTTTAGTGAAAATTATATTTATAAAGTATTCAATGATGAAAAAAAGTTTTAGATTTGAATTTTTAAAGATATTAGCTATTTATTTATATATTTAATTTAGATCTTGTAAGATAATTTAATATTATAATAGGACATTATGAAAAAGTTCTTAAATTTTAAAATGATAATTTTTTTTATTAAATTGTTTAATTTTAAATATCATATTTATAAAGTCTGTAATTTTAAATATTTTTTATTAAATTATTTAATTTTAAATTTTAAATAATATGAATATATTTTAAATAATATAGATAATTTTAGATTAATATTTTCTAATAATATTTATTTTTAAAAAAGTTATTTATTAGAACTTTATCAAAAACAATATATTAGTTTATAAAAATCTATAATTTTAAATTAATGATTAGTAATCTTAGTTAAAATAAAAAATATAAGATTAACTTAATTTTTTATAATAATAATTTTTTAAATAATAATTTTTATTTCTTCATTTTTAAAAATAATTTTAAAAATAATAGGTGTAATTTTTTTAATTAAAATTTAATAATTATGTTTTAATTTTAAAAACTTCATTATTGGAATTGTTCAATTAGAAACAGAAAGTCTTAGATTTTCTTAAATTATCTTCGATAACAAATCTGAAAGATTTTATTCACTTAAAAACATTATTTCATACACTATAGTATATTACTTTAAATGTTATGAAAAAAATAAAAAAATGAAAGTGGATGAATTATCCGAATAAAGCTCCTAAACCAGCTGCAGCTTCTTCTTCAGTTGCTTCCTCTTCCTCTTCTTCCTCTTCCTCTTGAACAGGAGTTTCTTCTGCTGCAGGTGCAACACTTGCAGCTACAGGTGA
Organism: Candidatus Methanovirga meridionalis; assembly: GCA_031289325.1. Lineage (GTDB taxonomy): Archaea > Methanobacteriota > Methanobacteria > Methanobacteriales > Methanobacteriaceae > Methanovirga > Methanovirga meridionalis. The sequence goes on along the minus strand of JAITPS010000168.1, from coordinate 12,547 downwards.
AGCCGCTAATGTTGTAGTTTCAATAGCTTCGTCAATGTCAACATCTTCTAAAGCGGCTATTAAACCTTTAATTCTCGCATCATTAACTTCAATTCCACCTGCTTCAATTACACTCTTAATACTTGATTCATTAATTTCTTTATCTCCACTATGTAATAACATAGCAGCATATATGTACTCCATATTTTCACCTTACAGTTATTAAATTTACATTTTTAGTTATTTTAAATTAATATTCTTTATAAATTAGGGTTGATTAATTCTTTAAGTTAAATTAAAAATTTTAAGATTAGAATTTAACATTATCCAAATAAAGCTCCTAAGCCAGCTGCTACATCTTCCTCAGTTGATTCTTCTTCTTCATCATCATCCTTAGGTTCTTCTTTATTAGCTATGGGAGTAGATGCTACAGGAAGGCTTGAAAATTTATTCAATAATTCCTCATCTAAAGCATTTTCAGCATCAGTTAATTTGGATGCGAGAGCTAACATTTTAGAATTAGCTAAGGATATTAATACTTGCGAAGTTTTATCATTAACAATACTTGCATTAATAGCTAAATTCATAGCTTTACTAAATGCATTATTGATAATTGGAGAAATAGTCTTTTTTGTATGTATAGATGCATTAATAGATAGATTAGTTGCTCTTTGAAAAGCATATACAATATCTTGCATGATTTTATCAGCATCAATATTTAAAAGATCAGAAGCATATATTGTCTCATCTTCATAAACTACTCTAAGATCAATTCCTACTTCCATTGGATTTATATCCATTCTTGTTAATGCACTTGCAATATTTTTAGAAACAATTTCTCCTGCTTTAACAACAACGGTGTCTTTAGAAATTACAATTTTCTTTTTATCAATTTTAGCAGGTATTCCTATTTGTTGAAGTTCACCAAGAAACGGACCTGGTTCAAAGCTTGTGTCTCCTGCAGGAACTACAATATCTTCTGTAGCAGTAGTCCCTGCCTTAGCAGGAGCAGGAGTTTTACTATCTTCTAAAATTCTAAATAGTCTAAAAGGATTTAAGTCTGTAAAAATTATTGCAGGTTGTCCTTTCATATAGGGAGCAAGCTCTGTAATATTTGTTTTACTATCAGAATTTTTAAGTGCTAAATCAATTAAATTCTTTTTAGACATCTTTATTTTAGCTTTACCTATTAAAGATCTTCTCATTTGTTGCATCTGTTTAGCTGGTATATTTAATAAATCAACAACCCCTATTACACTATGAGAATCAATTAATGATTTAAGGTCTTTAACTTCTTCTTTCTTCCATTCAGCAACATGAGCCATTAAATCACCCTCACTACTGAACCCATAGTTGTCTTAATAAACATGGATTTTATTTGATTTCTACCCTTTTCTAAATTTTGCTCTAATGTAGCTAAAATAGTATTAATATTCTCGGTTATTTCATCATCTGACATATCTTGAGTTCCAACTAAAGTTTGTATTGTAGCTTGGGTTTTAATACCAATTTTAACAGTAGACTTTAATCTTTTAATTAAAGGCTCTACTTTAACAGATGATGGCACTGGTTTAGGCATTTTTTTACGAGGTCCAAGAACGGGTCCTAAAAACCTACCTACCAAAGGCATCATATCTGCCTGAGCTACAAAGAAATCATAACGATTAGCTAATTTTTTAGCTTGTTTTCTATCTTTACCGATTTCTTCCAATCCAACTTTGTCGATAACAAGATCAATGCCAGCACTTTTAGCTTGAACAACCAATTCCCCATCAGCGATAAATCCTATTTTAACATCTTTACCACGACCATTAGGGAGGGAAACTTCCTCATCAAACCGATTTTCTGGTTTTTTGACATCCAAATCTTTGATATTTATAATAATATCGATAGATTGTGTGAAGTTTCGCGGCTTTGATTGTTCTTTAGCCTTCTTCACTGCTTCTATAATATCTTGTGTCATACAAATTCTCCATGAACTTTTAAAGTTCATTAATGGATATTTAATCTAGTTTGAAGTAATTGATTTATTAATTATATGATTATTTAGAAAATAAGATTCTATTAATTGATTAATTAAATAGATAAACTAAATAATTAAAATCTATTAAAAGATAAAATATTAAATCTAAATTATATCATTATTTTTCAATTACAATTAACAATTTATATCATTTACAAAATTTATTTGTAAAATCATCTAAAATTGTATAAATATGATATTTTATGTGATTATAGTCATTATTTTATGTGATTATAGTCATTATTGAAAAGTTCTTAAATTTGAATAATAAATTTTTTTATTAAATTCTTTAATTTTAAATATTCCTTTATAGAACTCTATAATTTAGATTTTAAATAATATAAATTTATTTTGGTTAATATAAATTTTAAATTAATGTATTTTGATAATAATTAATATATTTTAATAATATTTATTTTTAAAAAAATTGTTTATTAAGAATTTATCAACCACTATAATTTAATTATACAAATATTTTATTTATTCTACAAATATTTTATTTATTGCAAATTAATATTAAATTACATTATATTTAAACAATATATATTTAAATAATACATTATATTTAAACAATAGAATATTTTGTATTAAAACTTTATCCTTAGATTTAATTAATAGTTTTTCTTTATATTCTATTTTATTAGTTATTTTTTAATATCACTTTTTATAATTTCTTCTTCAAATAACATGTATTTCCTCTCATCGAAGTTTTTTAAAGTTAAAATATGCATATAATAATAAATTTCAAAAAAAAATATTTATTTTATTCATCTCTTAATTTATATCCTAAAACATCATCAATGGATGCTATTAAATTATTCATTACAGTATGTTCCGATAAAAGAACTGTACTTAAACATATCATAACAGCCGCAGCCGCCCATAAAAGCATACCAAGCAAAACTAATACAACTGCCATTGTAACACCCATAGTAAATGGATGAGTAAATGCTATTCCACCAACTACAATTAAAAGCAATCCAAGTGGTATCAATAAACTACCATAAAGTGCAAGTGCAATACCATGTATCTGGCTATCATGACTTTTAGCAACTAAATAATTTTTTGTATTTGTTAATGCAGCTATAGTACCATCACTAAAATTTGAATTAAGAAGAATACTCATATTTGTATGGATATTTTCATCTATTTGATACCTACTATAAGCATTTACAGATTTTCTATAAAAGTTATCAATGGTGTCTGATGCATCATTTTTTAAATCTTTCACTTGACCTGGATGACCAAGATACCAACCAACACTTTTATTAGCTCTATCACCTATATCAGATAAATCTTTAAGAGTATCGTCAGACTGATTTAACATATAAGTAAAAGTATCAATATCAACATTATTATATAAGTCAAGAGTATTTTCTTCATTAGGTACAATTGTATTAATATATTCTGCACGTTCTTGAATACTCATTCTACCATATTCAGTAACTATTGCATCAAATTGATCAATCATAGTACTTAAAAACGGTATTAAAGTTCTTATTTGTCTTGGGGTTAAACCATTAATTACGATTCCACTTGGGAAAGGACCATTATAAACAGTATCTGGATTAGTAACATAAGCCGTATAAAAACTATATGCTTCAGGTTTCTCTGTTTTATTACATAGAACATTAAGTAAATGTGCATATTCAACACCTGTAATGTTAAAATGTAATTTATTAGAGATATAATAATAAAATGTAAGGTTTTCTTCAGATATTCTTTCAGCACCGTTTTCTTCAGCTATATTATTCAATTCGGGTAATGATTTATTAAGAATAAGATCATCAGCGCCAGCTTGAATTTTTTCTGCCATACTACTGGTTGGCACTAAAGAGATAATAAATGAAAGAATTATTAATAATCCAATCATCTTGTTAATTTTTTTACTAAACATCATTATCAATTCCATCTAAAGTGTAACAGAAGTATCTGTTTCGCCTCTCCAGGTTTTGTATCTATACTGTAAATGGGTATTGTAATACCCACCCCAATTATAACTTACTCGATTATATAATTCCATACATGATCCATCCCATGCCCAAATAGTTACTTTATGATTTGAAGGATGGGGTGAGCCACGATAAGTCACATCTACTTGTACTGTGTGGAATTTGTGGCTTTCGTCATAAGTTATTGTATGAGCATCTCCACCTGCTACTTCTATACTTTCTGTCTCACCGGTGGTTATATCTGTAATTCTAAAGAATGTACAAAGCCTCCAATCGGCGTCGAATTTCATTTCTCTTGGGGAAGTGTATGTGTAATTATCAACGGGACCCGTGAAATAATAATATGGGAAACCATTAGTTGAAACACCACCACTACTTACTGTTGCAATACTACTACATCCAATAATGGCAAATAGTAATATTGATAAAGTTAAAAATTTATTCATTTTTTCTCCTAAAAATGTTTATTTAATTTAAAAATACAATACTTTTAGATATTGGTGTTTTATAGACTTTAACCTGTCTAAAAATTAAAAAATAATTAATCTAATTACAGATTAATTAAAATGGTTTATCATTTCTATTATTATATGTAACAGTAACAGCATCATGTGGATTATCGGCTTATACTAATACCATCACCAGGAATATAAGGTATCCAAACAGTAACAGCATCATGTGGATTATCGGCTGTAATAGCAACATGAGGATCAAATTCATATGATTCAGATGTTGATCCAACGTATTGTACACTAATACGATATACAATTTTAAAATTAGAACTGACACTAGTAGGACGATTTAAATAGTAAATAAAAGGTTGAATTGTACTTATATTATTAATAGAACCAATATAACTTATACCACCAGATTCAAAATATATAACCCCATCAATATTGGCTTCTGGAAGATAATTTTTAATTTTTTGAACAACAATATAATTAAATGAATTTATTGTTGAAAATGAATCTCCTAATGAAGGATAATGTGGATGTTCAGATGCTAATTCATCAGCAACTCTATATAATATACCTAAAGTTCCTGGAACAGTAACATTATCAATAATTGTATTATTTTCGGTTGTATTTATTATTGGATCATTGGGTTCCCAGCTCCCATTAACACTTGTAGCTAAGCCAATAGCTAACACACATATTAAAAATATACTAAATATCTTTTTCATTATTTAACTCTCCTTTTTTTAATTTAAGTAATAAAAAGAGTTCTTATTTTGATTCACGTTCTTTTTACGAATGTTTAACTATTATATTTTATGTGATTATAGTCACTATGTTATGTGATTATAGTCATTATTGAAAAGTTCTTAAATTTGAATAATAAATTTTTTTATTAAATTCTTTAATTTTAAATATTCCTTTATGGAAATCTATAATTTAGATTTTAAATAATATAAATTTATTTTGGTTAATATAAATTTTAAATTAACATATTTTAATAATAATTAATATATTTTAATAATAATTAATATATTTTAATAATATTTATTTTTAATATTTTAATAATATTTATTTTTAAAAAAATTGTTTATTAAGAATTTATCAACCAATATAATTTAATTATATAAATATTTTATTTATTCTACAAATATTTTATTTATTCTACAAATATTTTATTTATTGCAAATTAATGTTAAATTACATTATATTTAAACAATATATATTTAAATAATACATTATTTGAGAATTATAAAATTGAGTTTTATTTTAAGTTAATTTATATAGCTTCAAATTTTTCATTGATTTAAATAAATTTATTATAGAATTTATTATAGTATAATTACTAAAATTTATACTTAAAATTTTATGTTAAATTAAGTTTTTAATAAATAATTTTAATAAATAATTTTAATAAATAATTTTAATAAATAATTTTAATAAATAATTTTAATAAATAATTTAATAAAATAGCTATTAACAAGTTATTCAACTAAAATATCATCATATTCACCAGCATCAACAGCTTTTTGAGCATCACGAGGATCTTTACCATCAACACTAATGCCCATACTAACACAAGTACCCATGATCTCTTTAGCACCATGCTTGTAATCATTAGATAATAAAGAATCAAATTTCATGCGAGCTATTTTTAAAGCTTGTTCAACTGATAAATCAGCTACCTTATCTAAACCAGGATCCTGAGATCCTTTTTCTATTTTAAGTTCATCCATAATAAGAGCAGTTGTTGGAGGAGTACCTATTTCAATCTCAAAATCTTTTGTACTACTATCAATAATTATTTTAACTGGTACTTTCATTCCTTTAAAATCAGCACTTTTATTATTGATCTCTTCAACTGCTTTCATCATGTTAATACCAAAAGGTCCTATTGCTGGACCTAAAGGTGGACCAGGAGTGGCAGTTCCACCCTCTATAAGAACTTCAACACTATCTTTCGCCATTAATCGGCCTCCTTTTGTATAATTCTAATTTGATCAGCATTAACGGTGACTGGAATAGGAACAGCTGCTTCTATTAATTCAAGCACAGTTTCTTCACGAGATTCATCAATACGCACAACTTTAGCTCTTTCCCCTTTGAAAGGTCCTGATACAAGCTCTACAATACTACCTTTCATAATAGAAGATAAAATTGGTTCGGGTATTAAGAATTTCCTAACTTCTTCAAAAGAAATGGTATTACCACGATTAGAGGTACCTCTATTTTCAACAAGTCCCCTTAGATGTGGTATTTTTAATGCTGGATTCCTCATATCTATTTTACTTGAAGATTCAACTAATATATAACCTTTTAAAGACTCTGGAACAATAACAGCAACAATATCAACCCCAACTTCTTTTGCTTTTCCAGATAACATTCTCGCCACATTTTTTTCTTGACCAGCAGAAGTTTTAAGAGCATATATGGAGTTACCAGATTCTTCTACAGAATTATCAGACTCTTCTGGGTTTAAAATATCTTCCATTTAGTATACACCTTACAAATTAAAATTTAATTCAATAATAATAATTTATTATAATTAAATAAATAAACAAATCTTTTTAATAAATAAATCCTTTTAAAAACAAAGAAGAAGAAATTAATCTTTAAAAAAAAAGAATTTAGTAAAAAATTTTATTACAAAAATTAGATATTTAATATAAATAATTATATTTATTTATTATATGAATTTTAAGTATATAAACTTTTAATCTATTGAGTTTGTAAAAAAGTGAAATATGTAAATATAATTTTTTTTGAGAGTTTACCAAATTGAGTCGATAAATAACAATGTATTTGTAATATTTAGTTAATATCTTTAATATTTTTTTGTTTTTTATTTTAGAAAATGAAAGTAGTTAAATTTATGTATAATTGATGGATTGTATTTTAATAATGAAAAAAGCACTGTAAAAAGAGGATGGAAATTTAAAATCCAGAATTTGGTTTTTAGGCAGAAAATTTAAACCACATATCTTCCATTAAGTTTTTAGCATATTTTCTTCATTTTAAAAAATTTTCTATTTTTTAAAGTTGGAAAATTCATGATTTTCTTAATTTTTAAAAATTTTCTATTTTTTAAAGTTGGAAAATTCATGATTTTCTTAATTTTTAAAAATTTTCTATTTTTTAAAGTTGGAAAATTCATGATTTTCTTCATTTTTAAAAATTTTTCTATTTTTTAAAGTTGGAAAATTCATGATTTTCTTAATTTTTAAAAATTTTTCTATTTTTTAAAGTTGGAAAATTTATGATTTTCTTCATTTTTAAAAATTTTCTATTTTTTAAAGTTGGAAACTAAAAATCTTCTATATTTAAGTTATCTCCGATACCAAATCTTTAATTTTCTTAATTTCAATTGCAAAAATTTATGCTAAATTTACAGTACCTTAAATGTTAATATACTTACTTTGTTCATAACCAAATACTCTAATTCTATAGTTGTCCCATTCAGCATATTTAAGTTTTAAGAATTTTTCAGTAATATGTTCTCCTAAAGCACCTTTAATAATATCATCGGTTTCAAGTGCATGATAGGCTTCCCATAAGCTTGAAGGAATGAGGTCAATACCTCTTTGTTTAAGTTCATCATCAGACATTTTATATATGTTAGCTTCAGTAGGTTCACCAGGATCAATTTTATTTTCAATACCATCTAATCCAGCTTCTAACATGGCAGCAAAAGCTAAATATGGATTACATGATGGATCAGGACATCTATATTCAATTCTTGTGGCTTGACCACGTGCAGCAGGAATTCTAATCAAAGCAGATCTATTTTTAAGGCCATAAGCTTTATAAACAGGAGCTTCATAACCTGGAACCAACCTTTTATATGAATTTACAATAGGGGCTACAATAGCAGATAAAGCAGCTGAATGTTCTAACAATCCACCCATAAAATACATAGCATCTTGAGATAATCCAATTTCACTATTATCATTAGAAAATAAGTTTTTATCATCCTTAAATAAACTTTGATGACAGTGCATCCCACTACCATTTTCTCCAAAGAATGGCTTAGGCATGAAACTTACCCTATATTTTTCTCCTTCTTCATGTGCCATTTTAGCAACAATAGCTTTAATAGCTTGTTTAAAAGTAATAACAGCATCGGCTGTTTTTAGAGCATTATCAAATTTAAAAGCAATCTCATTTTGTCCTGGAGCAACTTCATGATGACTTCCTTCTAATTCAAAACCTAATTTCTCTAAGTCATTAACCAATTGTCTTCTAAAGTTCACTCCTTTATCAACTGGTTCAACATCAAAGTATCCACCCATATCATAAGGAATGTAGTTGCCATTTTCATCTTGATCAACAATAAAGAACTCGGGTTCAGGCCCAATGTTATATTTATAACCTTTATCTTTAATTTTATTTAAAGATTTTTTTAGAGCAGAACGTGGGTCTCCTACAAATGGGTCTCCTTCAGGAGTGTAAATATCACATATAAATCTACCTACACCAGATTCTTCTGGTCTCCATGGTAAAAGTGAAAATGTCTGTGGATCTGGTTTAAGAACAAGATCACTTTCGTGAATTTCAACAAACCCATCTACAGATGAACCATCAAATAGCATTCCATCATTGATTAAATCTTCTATTTCATCTTTATTATTTCCAATGGAAACAGAAATATTTTTTGGAATACCATTAATATCTACAAATTGTAGTCTTACAAATTTAATATCTTTTTCATTTGCCTCTTTAATAACATTGTCTATGTAATCTACCATACCAATATCCTCCACTTAATTATTTTCTCCATAACTTAATATTTTTCTATATTTTATATATTAAATCTCTTTAATTTAAAATAATTTAATTCTAATTTTAATTTGTACATATTTACTATTAAAAACATAAAAATGTATAAAATAATATAATATTAAGGTTATATAAATTAAATATCAAAAGTTATGCGGATACTAATTTCCGTCATTATTCAATTTTTTGTATATTATATATAAATATTTTCAAGTATGAAGGTATAAATTTTTTGTGATTTTCATCATTATAGTTTTATCATTATAGTGATTTTGATAAAATTTTTAATAAATAACTTTTTAAAAATAAATATTATTAAAAAATATTAATTTAAAATTACTTGTATTATTTAAAATAAGTTTATATTATTTAAAATAAGTTTATATTATTTAAATAAGTTTATATTATTTAAAATTTATTTATATTATTTAAAATTTAAAATTATAGATTTTAATGAAATAATATTTAAAATTAAATATAGTAGTTTTGATGAAGTTCTTAATAAATGATTTTTTTAAAAATAATAATTTTTTTAAGAATAAATATTATTAAAATATCTTTATTTAAATTAAAATATATTTATTTAAAATTAATTATATTATTTAAAATAAGTTTATATTATTTAAAATTTAAAATTATAGATTTTTATAAATTAATATTTAAAATTAAATATAGTGGGGGTGATAAAATTCTTAATAAATGATTTTTTTAAAAATAAATATTATTAAAATATATTAATTTAAATAAGTTTATATTAATTTAAATAAGTTTATATTAATTTAAATAAGTTTATATTATTTAAAATTTAAAATTATAGATTCTAATGAAATAATATTTAAAATTAAATAATCTAATAAAAAAATTTAATAAAAAAATTTATCATCAAAATTTAAGAGCTTTTCCAAAAGGAACATAGTATTAATTTTAAATTCATGACGAATTTCTGTTTAAAAAGAATTCACTAAATTTATCAAAGTGTATAATTCCCTTTTCAGTGATAACACCAGTTATAAGATCTGCAGGAACTATATCAAAAGCAGGATTTATAACCTCAGTTCCTAATGGAGCAATTCTACAACCACCATAAAATATTACTTCTTCAGAACCTCTCTCCTCAATTTCAGTATCATAAATAGAGTTTTTCAGATCAAATGTAGATAAAGGAGCAGCCACATAAAAAGGGACATGAAATCTCTTTGCAGATAAAGCAACCATAAGTGAACCAATTTTATTAACTATTCCATCATTACATACACGATCTGCACCTATTATGACCTTATTTATTTTCAAAGTTTGCATTAAATATCCTGCTGCAGCATCTGGAATTAGTTTAACTGGAATATCTTCTTGTTGCATTTCCCAAACACTGAGTCTTGCACCTTGACCAAGAGGTCTTGTTTCATCACAAATAACATTAATATTTTTATCTTGATGATGAGCAGTTCTAATAACACCAAGAGCGGTTCCATAATCAACACAAGCTAAAGCTCCAGCATTACAGTGAGTTAGAATGGTATCGTTTTTCTCAATGATTTCAGCACCATGTCTACCAATAGCTAAATTAGTATCTATATCCTCTTTATACATAGCAATAGCTTCATCTAAAGGAGAATTATCTGATTTTAAAATTCTATCAACAGCCCAAAATAAGTTAATAGCTGTTGGTCTTGATGATTTAAGTTCTTTAGCTACAACATTTAAATTTTCACCAGCAATATCTCCTAACACCATTCCAAAAGCAGCTGCAACTCCAATAGCTGGAGCACCTCTGACAACCATTTCTTTAATTGCAAAAATAACATCCTCATAAGTATTACAAATAAAGTAATTCAAATCATCAGGTAATCTTCGCTGATCTATAAGAATAAGTTTATTGTCTTTCCACTTCATTGTTTTCATTTTAATCATCTATACATTAAAAAGAAGTTTACATTAAACCAATGAAAATATTTAATTTAGACAAAGAGAAACAAAGATTCTCTAAGTTAAAACTAAAGTATAAAAAATTTGTTTTTAAACTATAATTAGATTATCACTATTTTATAGACTAATATTCATGAGAAAGGAATTTTGAAACATTTTCAACTTCTTCATCATTAAACCTTATCTTACTATTAACCAAGATATTTAAAAAATCATCTAAGATTACATAATCGTCAGTTAAAGGAATATTAAGTAAAATATTCTTATTATTAATAAAACCAACTAATGGTTCCCCACAAAAATAATTAAAATCATTTTCATATAAAAAATTGATTAATGTTTCACATTTTTTAATAGAATCCTTTTTGATTTTGTCAAATTTGTCAAATTTAATTTTTTCATTAACATTAAACTTAATATTAATTTTTTTTGATTTTTTAATTTTTTCTATCTTTCTATGGCTTAATGGAGAAGAACCGATTGTGTACATCACATTTGTTTCTATATTTTGAGGGTTTCTAATAACTTTTATTTCTTCTGTAGAATTATCATCTATTTCTGAAGAATTATCATCTGTTACCTCATTGCTAATATCTATTTTTTTATCAAAATTATTTTCAACGTTAACAACCAAAATAGAGAATATTCCAGTAGATCCAATAATGACATGATCGATTTCATCTGAATTTGGTAATTTCAAATCAGAGCGAATATGAAAATCATTAGGAAGTCTAAGCAAGTTTTTTCTAAATGATTCATTTCTTAATTCACGATCACTATACTCCTTATATGATATAATTCCCACTATAACCACAATAATACCAAATACTATTATATAGTAACCATATTCTCTAACGGTTGTAAAAATATCTATAATTCCAATGAAAACTATTAATAATCCAATGCCAATAGTTGTGTTATAAGGTATTTTACTTTTATTGGAATTAGATTCAGATTCCATAGATGAGATTTCATTATTCATAGTAGGAATAATATTTTCATCCTTAACTTCTTCTAAAGGCACATGCTCTGTTTCATATTCTAAATCATCATGTAATGAATTTGTATTGTTTAAATTTTCATAAGATTTATTTAAGTTGTCTATAAAATCTTCTTTAAACTTATTTTTAATTGTTTGATTAATGTTATTAGAACCATATAATTTATTTTCTTCAGCAGTTATATTATTATCAGTAATTTCCAGATTTAAGTCATCAGTAATTTCAGTGTTTATATTGTCAGTAGTTTCCAAATTTAAGTCATCAGTAACTGTAGTGTTTATATTGTCAGTAGTTTCCAGATTTGAATCATCAGTAACTGTAGTGTTTATATTGTCAGTAGTTTCCAGATTTAAGTCATCAGTAATTTCAGTGTTTATATTGTCAGTAGTTTCCAGATTTAAGTCATCAGTAATTTCAGTGTTTATATTGTCAGTAGTT
>JAITPS010000160.1 GCA_031289325.1 Candidatus Methanovirga meridionalis | reverse complement strand
TCGTATAGTTTGTTTAAGATATTTTCTTTTAGAATGGATTGTTTAGTGAATATTAATAAAAAATCTTTTAGTATGTTATCGTTATGTTTTAAATCATCTAAATTGAATTGTATGTATTTGTCTTGTGATTTTTGATTGTATAGACGAAATTCGTAGTAATTTGATACTATGAACCATTTAATGGATTCTTTTTTGTTTGCATAATTGGAAGCTTGCTCTACAGGGGATAAACCACCATGATAAGGTTTATCAAGATTTATATCTGTTCCTTTCAATTCTATTGGAATGTATGGTTCTCCATCTTTTATTATCATGAATTCAACAGAACGATTATCTAAGGAATAACCAAATTCAAAATCAACACCAAGCTTATATCCTAATAGTTCTTCTAAGATTATCTTCTGAAAATAAGGGTAATTTTTCATTTCATTGTTTAGTTCTTCATCCTCATATTTATTATACCATTGATTCAATGCTTCTTTATGAGTATATGAAATTTTAATATTCTTCCCATATTTTCCATAGGCATTATTCAATCTTAAAAGAGTGTTCTTAATCATAAATAGTAACCAATTATTTTTATTCTTTTTACAAATCTAAAAATTTTTATTTTCATTTTTTAGCTTAAAATACAAATTACAATTGCACTATATTCTAATATTGGTTAAATAATTCTATAAAAAAGATAAAATTATTACTGCAAGAACAATAGCACAAGTTATTGCACAAACAACACCACAAAAGTCATCCATTTTAAAACCTCATAATATATAGTTTAAAATCAAATTTTTTACACTTTAAAAATTTTAGTTTTTAAAGTTAGATTTAGTTTATAAAGTTAGATTTAGTTTTTAAAGTTAGATTTAGCTTTTAAAGTTAAAGAATCTTCAATTCTCTTTATTGAAGTTTTTCATTTCACTTAGAAATCCTGAAAGATTTTCTTCATTCTTCCAAATCTTTATTTTTAAAGAGTTAGAAAAATTTTTTGTTTCTTTTTCACTTTAAAAATTTTTTAATTTTTATTAAAATATTCTAATTTTTTAAAATTATAGAATATATTTTATTAATTCATGAATAAATATTTTATTTTATTTATTTTTTAAAAATATTGATTTTAATTTTCAAATATTGATTTTAATTTTTAAAAAATAGTAATTTTGGTAAAGTTATTAATAAACAATTTTTTCTAAAATTAAATATTATTAAAAAATATTAATTTAAAATTGTTTATATTTATTAAAATTTATTTATATTTATTTATATTTATTAAAATTTATTAAAATTTATTAAAATTTATTAAAAATTTATTTATATTAATTAAAAATTTATTTATATTTATTAAAAATTTATTTATATTTATTAAAAATTTATTTATATTTACTAAAAATTATTTATATTTACTAAAAATTATTTATATTAATCAAAAATATATTGATATTATTTAAAATTTAAAATTATAGGTTTTTATAAACCAATATTTGAAATTAAATAATTTAATAAAAAAATTTATTATTCAAAATTTAAGAACTTTACCATAAAAATTTAAGAACTTTACCATAAAAATTTAAGAACTTTTCCATAAGGATCATATTGATTTTAATTTTTAAAATATTGACTTTAATTCACATTTAAAAAAATAATTTTCTTAAGTTGACAACATTGCTTATATTCCCCTATAAGATTAATAAGATATAATTTATACTTTTATTTTTAATCATATAAAAACATCACTTTTTTGTTAGGAGTGTATTGAATCTAAAAATTGATCTTCTTTTTATTATTTTATAAAATAACTGTCTAAAATTATCTTGATTTGGATAATATTTTAGAAACTTGTTAATAATCTAAAATTAATAGCTATTATTTGAAATTTTTTGTGAATAAGTATTTTTTGAAGTTCAAAAATATAAATATTATAAAAAAGAAAATACAATAACTTATTGAATAAATTAATAGCAGGTTAAAATGACAATTTTATCATACATTGAAGATATTAAAAAGGATGAACCTATAGAACTTAATCAAAAGGAGATCACGGATCTTTTAAATATTAAAAGGGATGATGTTCTTAGATTAATGAAAGTTGCAACGGATAGAAGAGCTAATAATGATATAACTTACTCTAAAAATATATTCATTCCTTTAACAGAGGTATGTAGAAATTCTTGTGGGTATTGTATTTTTAAAAAAGAATCTGATGATCCGAATGTAATTTTACTAAAAGATAAGGAGGAAATAATTAAAGAAATTGAAGTTTCTCAAAAATATGGGTGTAAAGAAGCTTTAATTACATTCGGTGAGCAAGCGGATGATGATGAATTAGTTTTAAAAACTTTAAATGAAAAAGGATTTGAAAACATTGGTGATTATCTTTATGATGTGTGTAAAGAAATTGTAGATAAAACAAATATGCTTCCACATAGTAATTGTGGTGTTCTTTCATATAATATGTTAAAAAAACTTAAAGAAGTGAATGTATCAATGGGCATGATGCTTGAAAATTCATCACATCGATTAATGGAAACAATAGCTCATAAAAATAGTCCTGGAAAAAATCCTAAACTTAGACTTGAAACTATAAGTAATGCTGGAAAATTAAATATTCCTTATACTACAGGTATACTTATTGGAATTGGAGAAAATAAACAGGAAATATCTAATTCTTTACTTGATATTAAAAACTTACAAGAGAAATATGGTCATATACAAGAGATTATTATTCAAAACTTTAAAAGTAAAGTAGGAACTCCTATGGAATCCTATAATGAACCAAGTTTATTGGATATGATTAGGACGGTTTCAGTTGCTAAATTGTTGTTTGATGATGTAAGTATTCAAGTTCCTCCAAATCTAAATTATCATACTAATCAGATATTTTTACTTTGTGGTGCTGATGATTGGGGTGGAATATCTCCCTTGACTAAAGATTATGTTAATCCTGATTGTAAATGGCCTCAAATAAATGAATTGCAAAAATTTAGTATGGAACTTGGTTTTAAATTAAAAGAACGTTTAGCTATTTATGATAAGTATATTAATGAGGAATACTTAAATCAAAAACTCTTATCAAAAACAGAAGTATTAAAAGAACGGTTAATATAAAAAACATTCTCAAGTGATTTTATAGGAATTAATAGGAAGAAAAAAAATTTAAAATTTATTGTATGGTTATTATAAAAAAGTTCTTAAATTTTAAAATGATTAATTTTTTTATTAAATTGTTTAATTTTAAATATCACTTTTATAAAAGGATATAATTTCTCTTTGAAATCTTTCCAATGTGCAAAACCAGGAAAATATTGAAGATTCCATTGGCATTCAAAATAAAATCAGGAAAATATTAGAGAAATATTAGAGGACTAAGCTATTTGAATAATAGCTATTATTCATTCTTTTCATTAAATTCTTCAATAGGAATAGCAAATTTGTCTTCAATTTCTTGTCTGTATATAGAATTCATAGTGCAAAATGGAATAATTCGACCATCAGGAATTGCATAGTGAATAACACATTTCTTAACACGATCTTCATCAAAGTTAAATGGATCCATGAAATGCATACAAGATATTAAAAGTGAATTTTTATGGAAATCTCCTAATGCCTTGTAAGACATTTTACTAAGTACATTTCCTAAAACATGCTTAATATCCATTGCTTTAGGAGAATTTTCTTTATCCAATAATTTAGGAAGTTCTTTAATAGCACTGGCTAATATTCTTGATTTAATTGCAAATCCACCTTCATTTAATTTATCAGCATTTTTATCTAAGAACTCAAAGAAACCATCAACATTAATAAATCGTGTTATTGGTATTATTTTATCATTTTCAATGAAAACATAAGTTGCTATTCCACAATGTTGGTGACAATTTAGAATAACCGACGGATTTCCACCTTCGTATGCCCCTATAAAGTTAGATATTGATTCAACTGATGATGGTGGATAGAAATCGTTTGTAACGATAGCTTCATTAGTTTGATCTGAGACTAATTTTACAAAGTCAGATATTGTAATTCTTTGTTCTTCTACTTTTTCTGTTGGTGTTCTACCTGAAAATGAAACTGGTTGGAAGTTAACACCATGTACAACATCTATATTATCAATAGCAAACTGTATAATGTCCCCAATTTGATCATCATTAATACCTTTAACAATTGTTGGAACTAAAACAATTCCAAGACCTACTTTTCTACAGTTTTCAATAGCTTTAAGTTTTTGAGGAAGTACATTCTTATTTCTGTTGTAAATGTATGGTTCTTCGGTCACACCATCAAATTGTAGATAGACAGTGTTTAATCCTGCATCGGCTAATTCTTGTGCAAAATTTATATTTTGACTTATTCGTATACCATTTGTAGCTATTTGAGTATGTGAAAATCCTTCTTCAATAGCTAATTTGATTAAATCAACTATATCTTTTCTAACTGTTGGTTCCCCACCAGAATATTGAATAGCTGGAGCTGGAACCGGTTTCACATTTCTTAGGTTTTTAAGCATATCCCTTATTTCTTCATAACTTGGTTCATATATTTTTTTAGAAACCGCTGCATTTGCAAAACAAACTGGGCATCGAAGATTACATCTATTTGTAACATCTATTAATCCAAGAATTGTTGTGGTTTCATGTTGATTACATAATCCACATTCAGAAGGACATCCTTTAGTATTAATTGAATGATAATTTTCCACTGCTTTAACAGTGGGAGTAAAATCATTAACTCTTTTATAAAGTTCTGCATCAGACCAGTAAGTATTATCAAATGTTCCATGTTCAGAACATTCTTTTTTTATCCTAATCTTACCATCTTCTTCATAAACTTCAGCTTCTAATGGTTTAAGACATTCAGGACATAAACTTTTTGTTCTTTTAATATTCAATATATCACCTTATTTCAATTAAAAATAAACAATGACTTCTTAATATTCATAAAAAAAGAGAATAATAATGTTTAAAAATTTTCTTTAAAAAAAATATTCATTAATAATTTAACATATAGTAAATATTTATTTTTAATTTATCATATAGTAATCTTAGTATTTAAATTTATTTAAAAATTGAGATGGAATATTTAGATTATGTACTAAAGTTTCAATTAAAGAAAAGTTTATTAATTAATTTTTATTAATATATATTGTTGATGATTATGTTATTAGAATATATTATATTTGTTAATAGAGTCATGTAATAGAATATATTTGCAATCAAATATTTATTTATATTAAGTTTTATTTATTTATAGTTGTTTTGATAAAGTTTTTATAAATACTTTTTTTTAAAAATATATATTATTAAATGATATTAGTTTAAAATTAGTTATATTACTTAAAGTATGTTTTTATTACTTAAAATATGTTTTTATTACTTAAAATATGTTTTTATTACTTAAAGTATGTTTTTATTACATGAAATATGTTTTTATTACTTAAAATTTAAAATTATATATTTTTATAAATTAATATTTAAGATCGAATAATTTAATAAAAAAATTTATACTTCAAAATTTAAAAACTTATTCATAATAAACATGTATTAAATTTTATTTATTTATATTAAATTTTATTTATTTATATTAATTTTTATTTATTTATATTAATTTTTATTTATTTATATTGAATTTTATTTATTTATATTATGTTATATTAATTATATTTTTTAATAAAGATTAAAAGTAATTAAAAAGTATTCATGTTTAATATATACATTTTAAATATATACATTTTAAAGAAAATTAAATTTTTAAATTAGAAAAATCTTTGATTTCATATTCAGTTTCGAGTGAAACTGTAAATTTAGAGAAGTTAGGGTTATTTTATTTTCAAAAATTTATTCTGTTTTAAAAAAATTTATTCTGTTTTCAAAAATTTGTATTCATTTCATGATTGTTTCTGGAAGAAATTTAGGAAAGTTTTTGATTTTAGGTTGTTAAAGTTTATTCATTGGGATTAATATGAAAAAAGATGTTAAAAAAGAGTTTAAAGATCTTAGAAGAAATTTATTGGATTTGACTTCAAGGAATCCTCTTCTTAATTTTAAACAAAAGGCTAAATCTATTGATGTGATTAATAGCACACCTTCAAATATTTATCAATTTCTTATTATCCAACATAAAAAAATGTATTTTATATCAAACAGTAAAGAGACTGAAAAACGAAACAAATCCATACTTTCAAATATCACTGAACCTATTAGAGAAGCTTTTGAACCTATTACTGAACCTGTTAAGGAATTTAGTAAGTCTTTACAAAATGATAATTCTCTTAAATCAGATATTTCTCCTCGTGAATTACAGAAAAGGCTTTTTTATATAAATCAATTATCAAAAACTATGATTCATGAAAAGGGGTATAATGTTCTTTATTTAGCTGTTGGTTTTTTAGAGTGGAGTGATAAATATAAACCAGATGATATTAAGAGGGCACCTCTTGTTTTAATTCCTGTGGTTTTGGAGAGAAAGTCTGTAGGGAAATCTTTCTCTATTTATTGGAATGGTGAGGATATAAAGACTAATATCTCTCTTAAAGCTAAACTTAAAGAAAATGGCTTAATTTTACCTAACTTTCATAAGAAAAATTCTGTTGAGATAATTGATCACTATCTCTTAGAGGTTAAAAAGAGTTTATCAAAAGGTGGTGAGGGTAATTTATCTTCATGGAAAATTAATACCGATATTGCTCTTGGATTTTTCTCGTTTACAAAATTTGTAATGTACATGGATTTAGATCCTGATCTTGATTTGAGTAAAAATGAACTTATAAAAGCTATTTTTAATCCTGACCCTGATAAGGACATAGAATCTTTTAATAGTGAGAATATAGATAAGACATTATCTTATAAAGATTCGTATAATGTTTTAGATGCTGACTCATCACAGATTGCTGTTATTGAAGATGTTAAAGCTGGTCGTAATCTTGTTGTTGAAGGTCCTCCTGGAACAGGTAAATCACAAACAATTGTTAACTTGATTGCTGAGCTTATTGTTTCAGGTAAGAGTGTTCTTTTTGTTAGTGAAAAGATGGCTGCTCTTGAAGTTGTTAAGAATCGATTGGATAGTGTTGGTCTGGGTAAATTTGTTCTTCAATTACATAGCCATAGAACAAGTCGTAAAAGTTTATTAAAGGATATTAGAAGAGGTCTTCATCGTCATGATGGGAATATAGATTTTGATATTGAACAAACCATAAGGAAATTAGAATCACTGCGAAATCAGTTGGATGAGTATGCTGAAGTTCTTCATAAGAAGAATTATGCTATTAATATGTCTCCTTTTGAACTTTATGGTATGAAAGAAATAGCTAACGATCATTTTTCAAAAAAAGGCTTTATGATTCCATTGATATCAATTAAATCACCTGAAAATATTAATAAGAAATCTTTAGATGATATTATAATTAGTCTTGAAAATTTAGCAGAATTACATTATGCTATTGGTAAAAACAATCCATGGACTACTTGTTCACCTAATAGTTTACTTCCTGGTGATTTAAGAGAACTTCAACAATTGTTAATTGATTGTGAAGAGTATTTAAATGAATTCTTAACAATTAGAGAAAACATTAATGAATCTTTTGGAATTAAAATAGCTGATAATTTAAGAGATTTTAAAGAAATAAAAAGTGCTTTAGATTTATTTCATGATGAAAATATTAAATTAATTGATAATTCTATTTTAAATGATTTTTTATGGATTAATAATTATGCCTATGGTTTAGATTTAATTAAGAGACTTGATGAATATCAAAAAACTTTAGTTACAATGAATAAATTTTATCCGTCTATAGAAAAGGAGGATATAAATTCATTGATTAATGAATTTAAGAAATATGTTAATAAAGGTGTTTTAAAAATCTTTAAAAAAAGTAAATCAAATAAGGAGAAAATTTTATCTTTTTATAAAGATAAATATAAAGGAACCAATGATAAGAATATTTTAGAAGACCTTCAAGATATTAGTAGATTCATGAAAATTAAAAAGGATTTGAATGATTTAGAAAAGGATGGAAAGAAATATTTTGGAGATTTATGGTATTTGGATGTTGATATTTCACAATTAAATTCTTTTGTTATATGGATTGATAAATTTAATAAATTTTTAAAGGAAGAAATTTATAACAAATTGACTATAGAAAGATTATCTGATGATTTAAATATTGATAATTATTGGGAGATTAATGATTATCTTGAAATTGGAGAAAAGTTCTACAGTAGTTTAGAGAAATTAAAATCTAAATTAAACCCAAATATTAATTTAATATTTAAAAATAGTTTTGATAATACTCCATTGGATATGTGGAAAAATCAATTAAATAAATGGAATAATGATCTTCCAAGATTGCATATATGGTCTCAATATCTTAATACTAAAAATGAATGTTTAAAAACACAATCTGAAATATTTATTAAAGTTATTGAAGATAAACATCTGAAAAAAGAGGATATTAAAAGTTTAGTGCATGGAAACTTTGCTGATGGACTTTTACAATTAATTTTCGCAGAAAATCAATACTTATCATCATTCATCGGAGAACTACATGAAAATAAAATCAAAGATTTTAAAAAACTTGATTTAAAAATCATTGAGCTAAATAGAAAAAGAATATACTATAAACTTAACAATGAAATTCCAGAGGTTTTTGGTAATACTTCTGATGAGGAATCTAAAACATTAGCAGGAGAACTTATAAGAAAAAGAGGAAATATATCTCTTAGAAATTTACTTAAAAAGACAGGAACAATTATAAAGCAAATAAAACCATGCTTTATGATGAGTCCATTGTCAATTGCAGAATTTTTAGATCCAACCAACGATAATTTAAAATTTGATGTGGTTGTATTTGATGAAGCAAGTCAAGTTAAACCAGAAGATGCTCTTGGAGCTTTTATGAGAGCTAAAACAGCTGTTGTAATTGGGGATACAGAACAACTTCCTCCAACCTCATTTTTTGATCAGATTATTAACAGTGAATCTGATGAAGAGATAGCTACTGCCTTAGATATGGAAAGTATTCTTCATCTATGTAAACTTTCATTTCCAGTTAGAATGTTAAAATGGCACTATAGGAGTCGCCATGAATCATTAATTAATTTATCCAATAAAGAATTTTATGATGGTGAATTATTAGTTTATCCATCATCCACATACAACAATCAAGAATTAGGATTAAAATTCAAACACAATCCAAAAAATTATTATCAGAGAGGAAAAACTTCAAATAATATAGGGCAAGCTGTTGAGGTAGTAGATGAAATATTTAAACACTTTAAAAAATATGGTGATAGAAAAAGTTTAGGTGTTGGAACATTCTCAGTTTCACAAATGAATGCTATACTTGAAGAACTTGAAGTTAGAAGAAAAAAACATCCAGAAATTGAACATTTATTCTCAGAAAAAAAGGAAGACCGATTCTTTGTTAAAAATCTTGAAACCATACAAGGTGATGAAAGAGATGTTATGTTAATAAGTATAGGTTATGGATTTGATGAATTTGGGAAGCTATCAAATAACTTCGGTCCTTTAAATCAAGATGGAGGAGAAAGAAGATTAAATGTTCTTATAACTCGTGCAAAAGAAAAATGTGTTGTATTTTCAAATTTTAAAGCCTATGATATGCATTTAGGATCTAATGCACCATTTGGTGTAGAAGCACTTAGAAATTTCTTAGAGTATGCTGAAAACACATCCAAAGGTTTAATTCAATGTAAAGAAGATAACAATCAAAAAACTTTTGTTGATAGTGTTTATAATTTTCTTAAAGAAAAAGGATTTAAAGTTAATAAAAACATTGGAGAGTTCTTTAAAATAGATTTAGCTATTTTAGACGATGAAGATCCTGGCAAGTATATATTGGGTATTGAATGCGATGGAGAAAATTATAAGTCATCTAATGTCGCAAGAGACAGGGATCGTCTCAGAGATCAAGTTTTAAATGGTCTTAATTGGAATTTATATCATCTTTGGTCAACAGATTGGTACAGAGATAGAACTTCTGCTCAATTAAAACTAATTAATTCTATTAATAAATCTAAAGAAGAATCTAAAGTTCAAGAAGAAAACAAACTTAAAGAAGAGGAAAGATTAAAAGAAGAAGAAAGATTAAAAAAAGAAGAAAGATTAAAAGAAGAGAACACTTTATTAGAAGATAATTTAGAAGAAGATAATTTAGAAGAAGATAATTTAGAAGAAGATAATTTAGAAGAAGATAATTTAGAAGAAGATAATTTAGAAGAAGATAATTTAGAAGAAGATAATTTA
>JAITPS010000131.1 GCA_031289325.1 Candidatus Methanovirga meridionalis | reverse complement strand
CTTATATTAAAATCACTTATATTAAAATCACTTATATTAAAATCACTTATATTAAAATCACTTATATTAAAATCACTTATATTAAAATCACTTATATTAAAATCACTTATATTAAAATTATTCATTATTAAAAAATATTAATCAAAATATATTTATATTAATTAAAATTAAAAAATATTAATTAAAATTAAAAAATATTAAAAAATATTAATTAAAATTATTCATTATTAAAAAATATTAATTAAAATTATCCATATTAATTAAAATATATTTACATTAATTAAAATTTAAAATTATTCATTATTAAAAAATATTAATTTAAATTATCCATATTAATTAAAATATATTTATATTAGTTAAAATTTAAAATTATAGATTTTTATAAACTAATATTTGAAATTAAATAATTTAATAAAAAAAATGAAATTAAATAATTTAATAAAAAAAATGAAATTAAGCTCATATAAATACTTTTAAAGAAGATACAATGAAAATCACTTATCAAGATAAGAAAAAAAACCTAATTGAAGTAATTCCTGAAACTCTTGATGATTTATGGCATTTATCTCACATTATTGAAAAAGGAGATCATGTGTCCTCTAAAACTACAAGGAGAATACAAGATACTTCTGGAGATAGAATTAGAAATGATAGTGGGGTGAAAAAAACTTTCAATTTAGAAGTAGAAATTGAAAATATTAGTTTCCATATTTTCACAGGAAAACTTCGTTTAACTGGATACATAACAAAAGGTCCTGAGGATTTAATTCCTCTTGGTTCATCACACACTATAGAAGTGAAATTAAACACTAAATTAAAGATTAAAAAATTACAATGGACTGGATGGATGTTAAAACGTCTTAATAAATCAATAGAATCATCCAAAAAATTATTTGCAATTATTATTTCAATTGAAGATGATGTTGCAGATATTGGTATTATGAGACAGTTTGGTATGGAATATTATGGTCCTATTATTGGAAATATATCTGGGAAAAGGATTGTAGATAAAAATAGAACTAAAAATATACAGAATTTTTATCAAAATATTATTAAAGCTATTATTAAATTTAATAACATTAATACATTGATTATAATAGGACCAGGATTTGTAAAAAATAGTTTTTATTCTTATTTAGATGATAATTATCCTGAAATAGCTAAAAAATCTATTTTAGAAAATACTGGGACTGGTGGAAGAGCGGGAATTCAGGAAATATTAAAGAAAGGGACTCTTGAGAAAATAAATTCTGAAAATATAGTTGCAATAGAAACAAAAAAAGTTAATGAAATTCTTAAAGAAATTGCCATCTCATCATCAAAAGTTGTTTATGGAAAAAAAGATGTTAAAACAGCTATTATCTCAGGTGCTGTTAAAAATTTACTGGTTTTGGATAATATTGTAAGAAATGAGAATTTAGAGGAATTAATGGATTTAGTTGAGAATATGGGTGGTGAAGTTACTGTTATAAGTAGTCAGCATGAAAGTGGAAAACAATTAGAATCATTAGGATCAATAGCTGCAAAATTAAGATTTTAAATCTTTTTTAAGTAAAAAAATTTGATTGCTTTTATACAACATTTTTAAATATAAGTTCTAATATAATAATTATCATAAATTGTAAATTTAAAGAGATGTTTTAATGTTAGTAATATCATACGAATATATTATTATAGGTGGAATCGCATGTTTTTTAGGAACAATTGGCTTAACAATTCTTTTTAGGATTTTAGGTCAAAATCAATTAATAGGAAACTTATATGCTGATGTGAGAGGAGGAATACCTCGAGGAATAGGGTTAATTCCTTGTATTGTGTTAAGTGTATTATTGACAAAAAGTTATACATTGGTTCTAACAATAGGATTTTTCGCATTTCTTGATGATATTCTTGGAAGATATAAACCCCCATTTTTACCAATGGAGCTTGGTCAGTTATTTAGAGGAATTGGAATGATAGCTGTAATGAGTATGGGATATGAATCATTAGGATATTCAGCTATTTTAATTGCTTTAATGATTCAACCAATGAATATATCTGATATGCAACCAGGATCTACGGTTAGTGTTGTTATCATAATGTCTTTACTGAGTTTATTACTTATAACTTTAATAGGCTCCCCAGATAATATTAATTTTTATCAAGCATTGTTAGTTCTTGTATGTTGTATAGCTTATTCACCGTTAGACTATTCTGGCAGGATAATGATGGGGGAAGTTGGAAATCACACATTTGCGGTGGTTTTAGGTCTTGTCTTCTATTCTATAGGAGGATTTGTGACTACATTATTATTGTTCATGGTAACAACTATACTTATATCATTTATACGAAGAAATACATTGAAAAAATTCTTTATAGATCAATTAAAAATTAATAATCCCCTATTTGGAGATTTCGTCATGGATGTCTTAACAGGAGGAGGATTAGGAGACCTATTGCGAAAAATATTATTAGGTAAAAAACAAATACAAGTTAAAAATCCAATTCTAATAATTTTAGGATTTAGACGTCTTCTTTACAATCCTAATGCCAAAAATTCTTATGACAGATTACCATTAAATATTAACTTATAAATAATATTTATAGCTATTGACTCTGAAAGAAATGTTTTGATAGTGTTTAAGTTGTTATAGGATTTATAGTTATTTTTTCTTTTCATTTAGTTATTTTTATTAAATTTTTTAAAGTTTAATTTTAAATTTTATAAAAATACATAATTTTAAATTTTAAATAATATAAATTCATTTTAATTAATATAAATAATTTTAAATTAATATTTTTCAATAATATTTATTTTTTAATAATAATTTATTTTTAAAAAAATTATTTATTAAGAACTTTATCAAACTCAATATACTTTAATGACTAAATTATTTTAATAGTTTTCTTATATTTATAGTTTTTCAATAAAATTTTTCTATAATCATTATATAATTATAAATGTAATTTTAATTTAAATATAAACATTAATTCATAATTTAATTCTTATTTAAAGTTTTTTAATTTAAAATTCTCTAATTTAAAGTTCATTATAATCTTTATGAAATAGGAGATTTAAAAATTTTGATAAAAATAGTTTTTGGACAAGCTCAAAAATTAAAAAAATTAAAAATTTTTAAACTTCTAAAATCAGAAATTTTATAAATAATAAAAAATAGATTCTTATATGATATAAATTATATTTTAATAACTAAATTATTTTAATATTATTGTCATTATGGAGATGTTCTTAGTCATTATGGGGATGTTCTTAAATTTTGAATAATAAATTTTTTTATTAAATTATTTAATTTTAAATATTAATGTACGAAAATCTATAATTTTAAATTTTAAATAATATAAAAATTTTTTATTAAATTATTTAATTTTAAATATCAATTTATAAGATCTATAATTTTAAATTTTAAATATAGTGTATGAAGTAATGTTTTTAAGTACAGAAAAACTTCGTTTTTCTAATTGAACAAGTTCAATAATGAGATTTTTTAAATTACACCATAAGTATTAAATTTTTAATTAAAAAAATTATAATTATTATTTTTAAACAGGTGAATAAATTCTCCTAAGTTGAAAATAAATTTTCAACAATAAAAGAATAAAAATTATTATTTAAAA
>JAITPS010000104.1 GCA_031289325.1 Candidatus Methanovirga meridionalis | reverse complement strand
TTTATTTTAAGTATTAATTTATAAAAATCTATAGTTTTAAATTTTAAATAATATAAATCTATTTTAATTAATATAACTAATTTTAAACAAATATATTTTAAAAATATTTATTTTTAAAAAAATTATTTATTAAGAACTTTATTTTTTTTATTTTAAGTATTAATTTATAAAAATCTATAGTTTTAAATTTTAAATAATATAAATCTATTTTAATTAATATAACTAATTTTAAACAAATATATTTTAAAAATATTCATTTTTAAAAAAATTATTTATTAAGAACTTTATTAAAACTACTATAAATTGAGGTTGTCTAAGACTTATTCTATCAAAATTTTTAAATCTTTTATTTAATAAATAAACACATTAATAAATTTTAAAATAGAATTAAATTATAAATTAATGTTTATATTTAAATTAAAATAATATTATGAATTTATATTCATTTAAAGATTAATCTAATGGTCTAAAAATTTAGTAAAAAATCAAGAAATTGATTTCTGGGTCAACCCATATATTTGAATCAATAGGTATATATAAAATAAAATCAATATTTATAATAACTTATAAGTTAGAATTAAATTTTTACTAAATTTAAACAAGTGAGATAAGATAATGAATTTTTTAATATTAGGCATATACTTATTTATTTTTATTGTGATACTTGCTTTTATTTTTTCTGCAGGATTATTGATTCCTATAATAGGCAAAAGAAACATTGTTGTAGTTGGAGCTTTAGGATTTGTAATGGGGGCTGTTGGAGGAGGTTTTCTTATAACTCCAATATATCAAGATTTACCTTATATTGCTGGAGATATTCATTCATTCATAGATTCAAACAATGAAATTCTAAAAGTGTCAGTCTCATCCAAAGGTGATTTAAATCAATCAATTGAAACGATTAAAAATATGAAAGGATTTAAATCTTTAAAAGAAACGGGTTTTAAATTAATTACTACTTCTTTTTCAACAGATAGAAAGAAATTCACTGAAAATCATCTATCCCAAAAAAATTATGTTTCTTATGAAGTTGATACTTCTGGAGTAATAACAGTTTCCACAAACAAAGAACTTAATTTAAATGAAATGAATAATCTTTCCAATTGGTTAGATTATACTGGAGCAGTTAAAACCCAATCATCTTTTATTTATTTTGATGTTAATGTTAATGGACATGATGTTGTTGAAAATACTAACAATTTTAGTAAAGGAATCATCATTGTTGAATCAGCTACAGGACCTGTTCAAAACACTATTAGTTTTGTTAAAAGCATCATGTTTGATGATAAATATGTTTTGGTGATTACAGGATTAATA
Source organism: Candidatus Methanovirga meridionalis (assembly GCA_031289325.1). Classification (GTDB taxonomy): domain Archaea; phylum Methanobacteriota; class Methanobacteria; order Methanobacteriales; family Methanobacteriaceae; genus Methanovirga; species Methanovirga meridionalis. The sequence continues at coordinate 4,799 of JAITPS010000104.1, read as the reverse complement.
GGTTTATTTATTGCTTTAATTGGTTCATTTTGGGATAATATTGCATATTTTATAAGAAAAATTAGAAGAATATTAAAGTTTTAAAGGGCTAATGGAATATAAAATGAATTCAGCAATACTTTTTTCAGGTGGTAAAGATAGTACCATGGCTTTATATTCTTCAATTTTAAATGGGGATAACGTTAAATATCTGTTTTCAATGAAGTCATTAAACAATGAATCTTACATGTTTCATGTTCCGAACATAGATTTAACTGTTTTAATAGCTAAAGCCTTAAATATTCCTATACTAACAGCCATCACTGATGGAAAAAAAGAAAAAGAGCTATTTGACCTGAAAAAAGGATTAATCAAACTCAAAAATAAAGGAGTAGAATCCATCTATAGTGGAGCTATTTTTTCAACTTATCAAAAAACAAGAATAGATAATCTCTGTGAAGAAATAGGTTTAAAATCTATTGCTCCATTATGGCATACGGATCCTAAAAAATACATGGAAAATATTGTTAATTTAGGATTTAAAGTAATTATAACTGGGATTTCTGCAGAAGGACTTGAAAAATCATGGTTAGGACGAGAAATTACAGTCAATGCAATCAATGAGTTAATACATATTAAAAAAAATGTGTGTGACATTAATCTATGCTTTGAAGGTGGAGAAGCAGAAACATTAGTCCTTGATGGACCTATTTTTAAGAAAAGACTAAAAATTATTGAAGCTGAAACAATATGGAAAAATGATAATGGTATTTATAATATTAAAAAAGCAATTTTAGAAAATAAAGATTTATAATAAAATCACAAAAAGAAAAAAAATAAGAAAGAAATAGAATATATTCTTATTAAGTTACTTATTAAGCTGCAACTGGATAAGTTGTACGACTTTTCCATATTGAAAGGTGTGTCCAAGATGTCTCTTTTTCAAAACCAGTTATAGCACTGAAATCACAACTATTATGTTTCCCATCTGCAGACCAGTTTACAGTTAATTCTCCTTCTGCAGTACCTTTAGGATTAAAAGTTATGGGGGCTGTTGTTACAGGTGTTGTAGCATTATAATTATCACCATTAACTTGATCGATCCGTACACTTTTAGGCCATGTGACAATATAAGCTCTAAATTCCCATCTAAATTCCCAATCATCCCAATAAGATGAAGGATAAGCACGTACAGTCATTGAAGTAGCATTTTCACTTATAATTTGTGCTGGATTTGCATATGCAAATGTTGCAACAATAGATTTAGTGCCATTAAGTGTATTATTTTGGGTTGAATGATTTGGGTTATCATAATATATGCTTTTTGTAGCACTACCTAAACTTATCATTGAAAAACACAGTGCAAATATGGATATTAAACTTAATAACTTAATACATTTATTATTTATACAAAATTTCTTCATTTAAAACCTCCGTTTTGAAACAAAATTTAGAATATAAATTAAATATCAATAAACATATTGAAATTTATTAATATAATTTTTTATTAATATAATTTTTTTAATAATTTAATATATAATTTTAAGGATTTAAAAATTAATCCCAAAACCATATTATATAATATATCAAAATTTTAAAAATCTAATTTTGTTTGTACTTTACTTTTAAAAAAATAATCTTATATAAATGTTTCTAAAATAAAAAATAGGATTAATTACTTCTTCTTTATTAAAAACTTATATAAATCAAAATGAATTTATATAAAATAACATGCTTTAATATAATTAACTTAAAATAAGGATAAAAATTATAAAATTTACTAAATAAATTTTTAAAAATTTATAAATTATGATATTTAAATTTGATATTGTTTGATTTGATTATAAAAATAACCTTAAATTCATGTTTATTTTTAGAAAGATAAATAAATTAAATAGATTTTTATTGAAAATTAAATATTTCGCTCTTATTTAATTAAGAATAAAGATTTTTTAGAAAATTAAAATGAGTAGTCAAAAAAAGGATAATTTTAATATTAAAAAAGCAATTTTAGAAAATAAAGATTTATAATAGAATCACAAAAAAGAAAAAAATACACGAAAAGAAAAAAATAAGAAAGAAATAGAATATATTCTTATTATGCTGCATATGGATAAGTTGTACGACTTTTCCATATTGAAAGGTGTGTCCAAGATGTCTCTTTTTCAAAACCAGTTATAGCACTGAAATCACAGTCATTATGTCTCCCATCCGCAGACCAATTTACAGTTAATTCTCCTTCTGCAGTACCTTTAGGATTAAAAGTTATGGTAGCTGTTGTTATAGGTGTTGTAGCTTGATAATTATCACCATTAACTTGATCGATCCGTACACTTTTAGGCCATGTGACAATATAAGCTCTAAATTGCCAATCATCCCAGTAAGATGAAGGATAAGCACGTACAGTCATTGAATTAGCATTTTGACTTATAATTTGTGGTGGATTTGCATATGCAAATGTTGCAACAATAGATTGAACTCCATTAAGTGCATTATTCTGGGTTGAATGATTTGGATTATCATAATATGTGCTTTTTGTAGCACTACCCAAACTTATCATTGAAAAACACAGTGCAAATATGGATATTAAACTTAATAACTTAATATATTTATTATTTATACAAAATTTCTTCATTTAAAACCTCCGTTTTGAAACAAAATTCAGAAAACAAAATTTAGAATATAAATTAAATATTAATAAACATATTGAAATTTATTAATATAATTTTTTCAATAATTTATATATAATTTTAAGGATTTAAAAATTAATCCAAAAATCATATTATATAATATATCAAAATTTTAAAAATCTAATTTTGTTTGCATATTACTTTTAAAAAATAATCTTATATAAATGTTTCTAAAATAAAAAATAGGATTAATTACTTCTTATTTACTAAAAACTCATATAAATCAAAATTAATTTATATAAAATAACATGCTTTAATATGATTAACTCAAAATAAGGATAAAAATTATAAAATTTACTAAATAATTTTTTAAAAATCTGTAAAGATTAATATTTAAATTTGATATTGTTTGATTTAAGTATAAAAATAACCTTAAATTCATGTTTATTTTTAGAAAAATAAATAAATTAAATAGATTTTCATTGAAAATTAAATATTTTAATCTAACTCTATCAAAAATAAAAATTTTTTAGAAAATTAAAATAAACATTCAAAAAAAATAAAAAAATAAAAAAAAAATAAAAAAATAAAAAGTCCAAAAAGGATATTTTAGTATAAGTGTTTTTAATGAAAAAAAATTTAAGGATATAAATAGATTGATTTCCTCTTGAATAAGTTGTTGATTCTTATGTTTAAGTTGATCTTGGAACATAAGGATTATTAGGATCTAAATTATTCAATCCACCTCGGAATAAACCAGTACCATAAGCTCCACCATATAATCCTTTATCCATATCAGCATAAAGAGTAGCTCTACTCAATGGAACTGGATTATTATCACTAATATAAGACTGCACAATATTAACAACAGCACAATTACTACCACTTACTTTTTGAAAGAAATAATAGTTAATATCCCTAATCCAATCACTACCTCTATTATAATTACCTTTATAAGCCATTACCATGATATTATTTAAGTATGGTTTAATCCAATCAATATTTTGCCCATAAACTTCAGTACCACAAGATTCAGGCATGATAAAAGCACTTAATTGCTTATTAGGATATCTGTTCCTTACATCAATAATTAAATTTTTAACTAAATATTGATTATTAGCATAAGCATTAGGAGATCTAATGTAATCTAATACAAAACCATCAACATTAGAAAAACTATTCATTCTATCTAATGCATTAAACACTCTTTCCTTTGCTCTATTGTAATCCATATCCCAACGACCAGTATCAGGGTTATAATAGCATGGAGTATAAAATTGAACACGTAATCCAACATTAACAAAATCATTAATTCTACTTTGAGTAATTCCATCACAACGAGTATTAATAATTACATGGGTAACACCAGCATTTTTTATAACTTGTGGATTAAAATAACTTAGTCTCTGACTGATAATTAAGTAAACAGGAGTATTTGAACTTGAAGTTGTAACCACATTTGAACTTGAAGTTGTAACCACATTGGATTTTTCAGGTGTTGATGCCATAGCTTCAATATCAGATACATTTTCACTATTATTTAAATCTGCATTATTTAAATCTACAGTTATTTGAGAATTAGCATCATGACTATCTTTGAAAGTTATATTTAAAGTTACATTATCATGAGTATTCTCTTCTTTAAGAGTTAAAATTTTACTCATACCATCAAAATATGTGAAATTATCTGTATTTATCTCTGAACTATTAGTATTATTAAATTTTATTAATGTCCCATTATTTAAAATAGTTTCATCACTTAATATAAAAGTTTTATTATTCCTTTCTTCCGTTGTTATATTTAATGTAAGATAGGCTATATTATCACTAAGTCTATGTGGAGTTGCTGTTATATTAAAAAAGATTCCATCGTTAGTTTTATATGATGTAGAACCACCAATATCATCTGTATTTGTATTTGTTGCTGATACTATAAATATTGTTAAGAAAAATGCAACAGACAACATATAAATATATTTTTTAAAATTATTCAATTAAATCACCTCAATATTTTTACTTTATTATTTATAATATATTCATATTAAAATTTTTATTAAAATTTTTATTAAAATTTTAAAAATCTAATTTTATTTAAAAATCTAATTTTATTTAAAAATCTAATTTTATTTAAAAATCTAATTTTATTTAAAAATCTAATTTTATTTAAAAATCTAATTTTATTTAAAAATC
>JAITPS010000071.1 GCA_031289325.1 Candidatus Methanovirga meridionalis | reverse complement strand
AATTAATATTGGATTATAAAATTAATATTGGATTATAAAATTAATATTGGATTATAAAATTAATATTGGATTATAAAATTAATATTGGATTATAAAATTAATATTGGATTATAAAATTTAATTGATTTAAAAGATTATTATTAAAATTTTAACTTTAAAAATTAGAAACCAAAAATCTTCGATTTATATGTCATCTGACACTGCAATGAATGATTAATTACAAAAATTTTTCACTATTATAGCTTTAAAAAAAATTTATGGAAAATTTATGGAAAATTTATGGAAAATTTAGGGAAAATTTAGGGAAAATTTAATCTATAGAAATCAGAATTTTAAGTTCATGATTCTCGATTGTCCAATTTTTTTTATATGTTTTCTTGGATAATTCTTCATTTTTCTCTCTCAGTTCTTCACTAACCTTTTCAAACTCAACTTTATTTCCTCTTACTTCATTAGAGATAAAAAGTATTTGACTTTCAATAATAGATTTAAATTCATCTGAAGATTCAATACAAATTGAAATATTCTCTTCAATATCTAAATCCATATCTTTACGCATGTCTTGAATACGCCTTATGAGTTCACGAGCCATTGCCTCGGATAATATTTCATCTGTAATTTCAGTATTTATAAATACATTTCCTTCTTCAAATTCCATGCCAACAATATTATCTGGAACCATTGATTCAAATAAAACATCTTCTTTAGATAGTTCTATAACTTTATCATCAGATATTGTTATATCCTCATCATTAATAACAATTTTACCAAGTTCTTCTAAGTCTTGTTTAAGTTTAGATGAATCAGTAGTTTCTAAGAATTTATTAACTATTTTCATATCTTGTCTAAGTCTTGGACCTAATGTTTTTAAATTAGGTTTAGATACATATTTAAGATTTGGAAACTCTGATAAACATACAATTTTTTTAGTGTTGGATTGGTCTTTAATTATATCTTGAAGATTGTCTACAGCACTTATTATTTTTTCATCTTGAGAAATAATTGTAATTTCTTTAGTTGGCCATCTTAATTTATATTTTGCAACATCTCTTCCTCTTGCAACCGCTTCTATGATATTTCTTACAATATCCATATTCTCTTCTAAGTTAATATCAATATCTTCATTAGAGTATTCCCAGTCCTCCATATGAACACTTTCTTTGAAATCATTTTTAATATTTACAATTAAATTTTGATAGATTTCTTCAGATATGTATGGTGTGATTGGTGAAATCGTTTTTATCAATAATTCTAAAGTCGTATATAAACTGTAGTATGCCCCTAATTTATCTGGATCATCTTTTTCAATCCATGTTCTACCCCTAATTAATCTTACATACCATCTACTTAAATCATCTAATATGAATTCATTGATTTTTCTTGTTGCCTTATGGAATAATAGCTGTTCCATATCTTCACCTACTTCTTTTGACAATGAATTTACTTTGGATATAATCCATTTATCTTCATATCTAAATTTAAGATTAGTTTCATTAGGATTAAAGTTATCTAAAGACATGTAAGTCGTTGAAAATGAATAAACATTCCATAATATATTAAACATCTTTTTTACATTGTTTAATTCATCCCATACAAATTTTAAATCATCCCATGGTTTTGATGCCCATAGAAGGTAAAATCTCAGAATGTCGGCTCCATATTTTTCTATAACTTCTTCTGGACTTACAACATTACCTAAAGACTTACTCATCTTCTTTCCATTTTCATCTAAAACAAATCCATGCATTAAAACCTTTTTATACGGAACCCTATCCATAGCAATAATTCCAGCTCCAAGTTGTGAATAAAACCATCCTCTTGTTTGGTCATGCCCTTCAGTAATAAAATCATAAGGATACCATTTTTTAAATTCTTCCTTTTGGAATGGATAATATAATGATGCCCATCCAGCTACACCAGAATCAATCCAAACATCAAGAACATCAGGAATTCTTTTCATTAAACCATTACAATTGTCTTTATCACAATTAAATATAACTTCATCAACATGAGGTCTATGAAGAATATCATAATCATCCACCTGTACTTCATGCACAGAATTTTCTTTTAATTCATTTAAAGAACCAATAACTTTAATTTCTCCACAATTTTGGCATGTCCATACTGGAATTGGAATACCCCAATATCTTTGACGAGAAATAGTCCAATCGCGTGCATTATCAACCCAATCTCTAAATCTACTTTCACCAGCCCATGATGGAATCCATTCAACATTATCAAGTTCAGATAACATTTTATCTTTTATCTCAGTTACTTTTAAAAACCATTGCTCAGTAGCTGAATAAAGAATAGGGGAATTACACCTCCAACAATGTCCATATCTATGTTTAATTGTTCCATTTTTAAATAAAGTATTCTTTGAAATTAAATCTTCAATTATTTCCTCATTAGCATCCTTTGCATACTTTCCCTCATACTTACCACCATCCTTTGTGAAAACTCCAGAAATTTTAATTGGAGAAAAAATAGGTAAATCATACATTTTACCTAATTCAAAATCATCGAGACCATGACCTGGTGCAGTATGAACCAAACCAGTACCTTCAGTTAATTCAACATGACTACCAGCTAAAGCTTTATAATAATTTTCTTTATTGTTATCCTTAATATTTTTAAATTCTGATTGTTTAGGAACTTCCTCTAAAAGTGGAGGAATATAACTTAAACCATCAAGCTCTTTTCCTTTAACTGTTTTTAAAATCTCATAATCACTACCTTTAAATATTTCATCCACTAAACTTTCAACTAAAATCAAAACTTCATCTTCATACCTTACAAAAGCATAAGTAAATTTAGGATTATAGCTAATAGCTAAATTAGCAGGAAGAGTCCATGGGGTTGTTGTCCAAACTAAAAAATATTCGTTGAGATTATTATCTTTTAAGTAATTTTCTTCCAGTGCAAATTTAACAAAAATTGATGGGTCTTCCTCTATTTCATAATCAATTTCAGCAGCAGCAAGTGCAGTTTCACATCTTGGACAGATACTAATAACCCTAAAGTCTTTTATAAGCAAATTTTTTTCATTAGCTTTTTTAAGTGTCCACCAAGCAGATTCAATATATTTTGGATCTATTGTAATATATGAATTATCCCAATTTAGCCAAATTCCAAGACTTTTAAATTGTTTAGTCATCGCATCTTTATTTTCAAGAGCGAATTCCCTACATTTATTTACAAAATTAGCAATACCATACTTTTCTTCAATTTCCTGTTTATTTTTAATATTTAAAAGTTGTTCAACTTTAAGTTCAATAGGTAATCCATGTGCATCCCAACCAGGCTGTTTACGGACATTAAATCCATTCATAGTTTTGTAACGAATATGACTATCTTTTATAATTTTATTCCATGCTGTTCCTAAATGGATTACACCACTACAATACGGGGGCCCATCTAAAAAAGAATATTTTGAACCATTTTCTCTTAAAGTTTTTATTTTAGAGTAAATACTATTTTTTTCCCAGAAAGATTGTATTTTCCTCTCATTTTCTTCATGATTATATGATTTTTCAGCTTTTTTTATTGGCATTAAAATTCTCCTTTAGATATATTTGTTATAATTTTGAATATTTATAATTATTTGAATATTTGTTATTGAATATTTGTATAATTATTAATTTTGTTATTGAATATTTGTTTGTTATAATTATTCTAATTTTGTTATAATTATAGTAGCTTTGATAAGTTCTTAATAAATAATTTTTTCAAAAATAAATATTATTAAAATATATTAATTAGAATAAGTTTATATTAATTAGAATAAGTTTAAATTAATTAGAATAAGTTTAAATTAATTAGAATAAGTTTAAATTAATTAGAATAAGTTTAAATTAATTAGAATAAGTTTATATTAATTAGAATAAGTTTAAATTAATTAGAATAAGTTTAAATTAATTAGAATAAGTTTAAATTAATTAGAATAAGTTTAAATTAAT
>JAITPS010000042.1 GCA_031289325.1 Candidatus Methanovirga meridionalis | reverse complement strand
TTTAATTTATGTGATTTTAATATAAGTGATTTTAATATAAGTGATTTTAATATAAGTGATTTTAATATAAGTGATTTTAATATAAGTGATTTTAATATAAGTGATTTTAATATAAGCGATTTAAATTAATACATTTTAACAACATTTATTTTTAAAAAAGTTATTTATTAAGAACTTTATCAAAACTACTTATAATTTAAATGTGATTTTATAAGATTAATTTGTGTTTAAAATTTATCTAAAATCCAAAAAGAGTACTGTCCTCTCAACAAACATTTACATTCTTTTTAAACCACAAAGTATATATACTTGAAAAAATATAATATTCTTTTAATCTTAAAGAAACTATTGTATAATTCTGTGTTTAATGAAAAACCCCTTTATTATGGATATAAGGATGAAATAATGAATTCAACTTTAATAAAAAATATAACACTTATTGGTGCTACTAATGGAGAAGTAATTGAAAATACTTCAATAGCTATTGAAAATGGGAAAATAAAAGAGTTTGGTAATGATCTATCTAAAAATCCATCAAATTATTCTCAAATTATAGATGGTGAAGATGGTTTTTTAATGCCAGGATTTGTTGATGCTCATGTTCATTTGTTAGCCAATGGATTTCAAAATGAAGATTATATGAATGATCCACTTTCATATTATTTTTATAAAGGATTGAATGCAGCTAAATTAACATTAGAAGCTGGTGTAACAACAGTTCGTGATTGTGGGTTAGTTGATTATGGATTTAAGTTAGCAGCATCTAAAAAGCTATTCACCTCTCCAAAACTTCACATATCTGTAATGCCTCTTTCAATAACTGGGGGTCATTTTGATATTACATTGAAATCTGGGCATGATATGATTGTAAAATATCCTGGATTCCCACATCCTATTTGTAATGGTGTTGAAGGAGTAATAGCTAAAACAAGAGAGGTTGCACGTGCTGGTGCTGATTTTATAAAAGTCATGGCAACTGGTGGAACCACAAGTGCAAATGATAAAACAGATGATATCCAATTTAATATTAAAGAACTTAAAGCTATTGTTGATGAGGCAAATCGTCTTGATAGAAAGGTTGCTACTCATTGTCATGGTCATGGTGGATTAGAACTTTCAATTAAAGCTAATGTTCATTCAATTGAACATGGAACATCTGTTGATAAGAAAAATGCTAAATTAATGGTTGAAAAAAATATTTTCTTGGTTCCAACATTTTCAGTAGTGAAAGATCAAGAAATAGCTGCTAAAAATAAGACTTTAGCAGAGAATAAAATTGAAGGAACATTGAAATTAGTTAAAATTCATAAAGAAAACATGGAAATAGCATATAATCAAGGTGTGGTAATGGCTATGGGAACGGATAGTGGTGTTCAAGAGCATGGAAATAATTTGGGTGAATTAAGCTATTTTGTAAAAATGGGCATGTCTCCTCTTGAAGCTATTATTACTGGGACTTTAAACAGTGCTAAATGTTTATCTCTTGAAAATGAAATTGGTTCAATTGAACTTGGAAAATCAGCAGATTTAGTTTTCACTAAAAAGAATCCTCTTGATGATATTTCAATTTTAAAAAATAAAAACAATATTTTAATGATTTTTCAAGATGGTGAGATTGTTAAAAATAAATATATTAATTAATCATTTTATTGGTGTTTAAATTTGAACAAATACATACTTAAGACAAAATTAAATAGAATTGATTAATTATTTTATTGGTGTTTAAATGAGTGAAGATATTAAAAAAATCATTAATGAATTAACTATTCCTGAGAGAGAACTTTTAAAATACTTAAAAGATAGTGCTTTTAAAGATAATATTAGTCTTAAGGATTCTATTGAAAATAATAGTGTTCCTATTAAGTCATTGATGAGTGCTGCTGGTTCTCTTGCTTCTAAAAATATTATTAAAGTTAATAAAATTACAAATGAGACTGTTCAATTAACAGATACTGGATTAAAACATGCTAATTCATTGTTACCTGAGAGAAAAATTTTAAATATTTTAAAAGATAAAAATGAAATAAATATGGGTGATTTATCCAATATTGTAAATAATAATGAAGTTAAAATAGCTGTTGGATGGTTAATCCGTAAGAAATGGGCTAAACTTGAAAAAGGAACTATATCTATTACTGGTAATGGATTAAAATATATTAATAAAAAATATGATGATGAAAAATTATTGGATATTCTATTAGAAAATAATGAAATAGCTATTTCTTCTCTAAGTGATGATTTACTTTCAGGATTAAAACTTTTAAAAAATAGAAAAAATCTAATTAAAATTAAAACTAATAAATATCATAGTTTTAATATTCTAAGTAAAGGATTAAAAATCCTTAAACATGATTTTACTATTCAAGAGGAAGCAACACAACTCACTCATGAAGATCTTAAAGATGGCAAATGGAAAAAATTGGACTACCGCCCTTATGATATTACTGCTGAATTTCCTAATTACTTTCCAGGAAAAGGTCATCCTTTAAGAAGAATAATTGAAGAGATTAGAGAAATTTTTCTTAATTTAGGATTTAATGAATCAAAAGGTCCTATTGTAGATTCTGCCTTTTGGAATTTTGATTCTCTTTTCCAGCCACAAGACCATGCTGCTCGTGAAATGCAGGATACCTTTTATGTTAAAAATCCCCCTAAAACTGATTTACCAGAAAAAAATTTGGTTGAAAAAGTAGCTAACATTCATGAAAATGGTGGTGAAACTGGTTCGGATGCTTGGAATTATAAGTGGGATGTTGATACTTCAAAACAGTCCTTGCTTAGAACACATTCAACAGGAATATCTACACGATATTTATATGAGCATGAAGCTCCTTTAAAAATGTTTTCAGTTGGTAGAGTGTTTAGAAGAGAAACCATAACATATAAACATTTACCTGAGTTTCATCAAGTGGATGGTATAATTGCTGGTGAAGAAATAAATTATCAATCTTTACTTGGAGTTTTAAAAGAATTTTACAAGAAATTAGGCTTTGAAGTTAGATTCAGACCTGCTTATTTTCCATACACATATCTTTCTACTGAATGCGAAATTTACTTAGAAGAAAAAGAAAGTTGGATTGAGCTTGGTGGTTCTGGAATGTTTAGACCCGAAGTTTTAGAACCATTAAATATTAATGTTCCAGTGATGGCTTTTGGTCTTGGAATAGAAAGATTAGCAATGATTCGATATGATATTACAGATATTCGCATGTTGTACAAAAGTGATATTAACTGGTTACGAAATTTACCTATGAAAAATGGCTTAAAATTAGAATAAAATGGTTTAAAATTAGAATAAAATGGTTTAAAATTAGAATAAAATGGTTTAAAATTAGAATAAAATGGTTTAAAATTAGAATAAAATGGTTTAAAATTAGAATAAAGTGGTTTAAAATTAGAATAAAGTGGTTTAAAATTAGAATAAAGTGGTTTAAAATTAGAATAAAGTGGTTTAAAATTAGAATAAAATGGTTTAAAATTAGAATAAAATGGTTTAAAATTAGAATAATATAAATGAATTTTAAGTAGTATAAATAATTTTTAAATAATATAAATAATTTTTAATTAATATAAATAATTTTTAATTAATATAAATAATTTTTAATTAATATAAATAATTTTTAATTAATATAAATAATTTTTGAATAATATAAATGAATTTTAAATAATAAATATGAATTTTAATTAATATAAATAAATTTTAATTAATATAAATGAATTTTAAATATTATAAATGAATTTTAAATGGTATAAATGTTTTTTAATTAATATAAATGATTTTTAATTAATATAAATGATTTTTAATTAATATAAATAATTTTTAATTAATATAAATGATTTTTAATTAATATAAATAATTTTTAATTAATATAAATAATTTTTAATTAATATAAATAATTTTTAATTAATATAAATAATTTTTAATTAATATAAATA
>JAITPS010000025.1 GCA_031289325.1 Candidatus Methanovirga meridionalis | reverse complement strand
TTTAATTTCAAATATTATTTTATAAAAATCAATAATTTTAAATTTTAATTAATATAATTGAATTTTAATTAATATGAATGAATTTTAATTAATATGAATGAATTTTAATTAATATGAATAAATTTTAATTAATATGAATGAATTTTAATTAATATGAATAAATTTTAATTAATATAAATAATTTTAATTTAATATCTTTTAATAATATTATGTTTTTAAAAAAATTATTTATTAAGAACTTTATCAAAACCACTATAATTATAATTAATAAATAGTAGATAGTTATAATTAATAAGTAAAGAGAAACTTTTATCCAATATAGTTTACATAAGTGTAATTTTATTTAAAACTATAAAAGTTAAAAAATTAAATGATAATAAAAAAAAAAAAAATTAAATGATAATAAAAAAAATATTAAATGATAACATGAAAAACAAAATTATTATAATATCTGTTTTAGTATTGGTAATTGCTATTAGTGGATGTGTTAATTCAGATATGGAAGGTATAAATCAAATTATTCCCAAATTAAATGATAATATAAAGAATGGTGATTTAAATTTTAATCTTGCTGTTGATGGATTAAACTCATATAATCGTGAAACTGCAAAAATAAAAGTGCGTTTAGCTATTGAAAACTTTAATAATGCTAAAATTAACATTGGAGATATTCAAAGAGCTTATAAAAATCTAAATAATACAAACTATATTGATTACATTGATTTAATATCAAACGAATTGGAATCTAAGATTAATGCGAGTTTATCTTTACAATCCGCTGCTCAAACACAGTATAATAATTATATCGATTCTGCGAATGCTTATATGAAAACAGGCGTTTATTATCAACATAGAAGAGATAGTTTAGTTCGAAATAACCCAAATTTATTTAATTAAAAAGTAAGAGTTTAGTTAACTATAAAATTCTCGTAATATTTGTGGAGGTCTTTTTTGAATAAAATAAAAGTAGCCATTGTTGGAATTGGAAATTGTGCAAGTTCTCTAATTCAAGGAATTAATTATTATGCTGATAAAGAGGGAAAAAACATTAACGGAGTTATGCATTGGAAAATTGGAAAGTATTTTCCCTCAGATATTGAAGTAGTTGCAGCTTTTGATATAGATAAAAGAAAAGTAAATAAAACCATAGATGAAGCAATTTTTGCAGAACCTAATTGCACAACAATTTTCCAAAAAGAAATAGCAAAAACAGATGTTAAAGTTTCAATGGGACATGTTTTAGATGGTGTTGCCCCACACATGAAAAATTATGATGATAAACATAGTTTTCTTATTTGTGATGAAAAACCAGTGAATATAACTTCGGTTCTTAAAGAAAGTGGAGCTGAAATTCTCATAAACTATCTTCCAGTTGGTTCAGAAAAAGCAGCAAAATTTTATGCTGAGAAAGCTTTGGAGGCAGAAATAGCTTTTATAAATTGCATGCCTGTTTTTATAGTGAGTGATAAAACATGGAGTGAAAAATTTAAAGAAAAAGGAATTCCAATTATTGGGGATGATATTAAGGCTCAAATAGGGGCCACTATAACCCATAGAACACTGGCAAATTTATTTAAAGAAAGAGGTGTTAAATTAGATAGAACATATCAATTAAACACAGGAGGAAATACAGATTTTCTTAATATGCTTAATAGAGATCGTTTAAGTTCTAAAAAAAAATCTAAAACAGAAGCTGTTCAATCTGTTATTGGTGAAAGATTAGCTTCTGAAAATATTCATATAGGTCCAAGTGATTATGTTCCATGGCAAAAAGATAATAAAGTATGTTTTTTACGAATGGAAGGTCGTACATTTGGTGATGTTCCAATGAATATTGAGTTAAGATTAAGTGTTGAAGATTCCCCAAATTCAGCAGCTTGTGTAATTGATGCTATAAGATGTTGCAAATTAGCTATTGACAGGAAAATAGGGGGAGAATTAACAGCTATTTCTTCTTATGTAATGAAACATCCAGCACATCAATTTACTGATGAGTTAGCAGGTCAAATGCTTAATGATTTCATTGAAGGTAAAATAGAAAGATAATATCTTGAATATTATTCATGATTTTCTTTAATAAATGTTCCATTTTGAAGTTCATTGAATGCTTTTTCTAATTCTAATTCATCGTTCATTACTATTGGTCCTCCCCAAGCAACTGGTTCGTTCAATGGTTCGCCAGAGAATAAAATAAATCGAATACCTTCATCACCTGACTTTCCATAAAAACTATCTCCTTCATCAAAAATAGCTACAGTTCTATTTTCAACATGATTACCTTTCGCACCAAAGTATCCTTCACCTTCAATAATGTAGATAAACAATGTTTGTTTATTAGGGATAGGTATTTGAATATCTTTATTAGGCTTTAATGTAATGTCAAATAAATTTACTTGAAGATGATTTGTACCAACACCATTAACATTCTTATATTTACCTGATATAATTCTAACAGTTGCATTTTCTTCATCTACAGTTTTTATCATATCATGATTTATATCAAAATACTCTGGATTTACCATTTTATCTTTTTGAGCTAAATTTAGCCATATTTGCAATCCAAAGAAATGTTCTGATTCAATTGGCATTTCTTCATGTAAAATTCCACTACCTGCTGTCATCCACTGTGATTCTCCTGTATGTATAGTACCTTCATTTCCAAGACTATCTCTGTGAACCATTTCACCTTCTATTAAATAGGTTATTGTCTCTATTCCTCTATGAGGGTGCATTGGAAATCCTTTTATATAGTCTTCAGGATGTTTACTATCAAATGCATCCAACATCAAGAAAGGATCAACATCTTTAATTTCTTCTGGTCCAATAACTCTAATTAATTTAACTCCTGCTCCATCGTAGGTTTGACGACCTTTAACAGTTTTTTTAATGTTTCTTATTGTCATATCAATCACTCCAATATCTGTATTAAGTTCATTCTTGAATTTCAAAACCTGAACAATGTAGTTCAATAGCTTATTCTTTATATACATCTTAATAATAAAAATTTACTAATATATTGTTCGGTAAAATTATTTTCTTTTATTTTAAAAAATTTTCTATTTTTTAAAGTTAGAAAATTTGTAATTTTCTTTTATTTTAAAAAATTTAGTTTTTAAAGTTAGAAAATTTGTAATTTTCTTTTATTTTAAAAAATTTAGTTTTTAAAGTTAGAAAACGAAAAATCTTAGATATTTAAGTTATCTTTGATAACAAATCTTTGATTTTCTTTAGTGAATTTTTTTATTTCGAATTTTTTTTTTATTTTATTTCAATTAAATACTAAATTTTATATAAAATAATGATTATAATCCTTATGGAAAAGTTTTTAAATTTTAAAATGATAATTTTTTTATTAAATTATTTAATTTTAAATATTAAATAATATGAACTTATTTTAATTAATATAATTAATTTTAAATAAACCTATTTTAATTATATTTATTATTAAAAAAATTATTAAAAAAATTATTAAAAAAATTATTAAAAAAATTATTAAAAAAATTATTAAAAAAATTATTAAAAAAATTATTAAAAAAATTATTAAAAAAATTATTAAAA
>JAITPS010000245.1 GCA_031289325.1 Candidatus Methanovirga meridionalis | reverse complement strand
TTTAAATATCCTATTGTTTTTAAATATCCTATTGTTTTTAAATATCCTATTGTTTTTAAATATCCTATTGTTTTTAAATATCCTATTGTTTTTAAATATCCTATTGTTTTTAAATATCGTATTGTTAAAAATTTATTTTCAGCTTATGAGAATTCATTCTCCGTTTTCATGAATTTAAATCCTAATTTTATTAATTTTAAATTATAGTTATTATGAAAAATGAAAAATTTCTTAAATTTTGGATGATAATTTTTTTTTATTAAATTATTATTTTTTTTATTAAATTATTATTTTTTTTATTAAATTATTATTTTTTTTATTAAATTATAATTTTTTTTATTAAATTATAATTTTTTTTATTAAATTATTTAATTTTAAATATGATTTTATAAAAGCCTATAATTTTAAATTTTAATTAATATAAATTTATCTTTATTAATATAAATATTTTAAATTAATATTTTTTAATAATATTTTTTAATAATATTTTTAAAAAAAGTTATTTATTAAAAACTTTATAAAAACTACTATAATATTAAATCAATATTTTAAATAATATTTATTTTTAAAAAAGGTTATTTATTAAGAAAAAAAAGTTATCTATTAAGAATTTTATCAAAACTACTAAATATTAAATTAATATTTTAAATAATAATCTTTATTTTAAATATCCTACATTATCTTTAAAAAATGAGGAAGATTTAAATAGTCCATCTAACATATTTTATTGATGATGTTACTTTTAACATTACTACTAATATTATCATTAATTAATAAATATTGTCATTAGTAAATTAAACATTATCTATTTTAAAAACAATTGAACAATTAAAAGACCATACGAAAGACCATAAAATATGAAAGAATAATAAATAAGCAATCAAATTATGTCCTACTCACCATATAATTTATTTATATTTTATTTTATAAATTAAAACGATTTAAATAATATTTAATTAAAAGAATATTAAAATCTTAAATTATAAGATAATGCAATATTTATTATAAAATAAAAAGGATTATAAAATAAAGGATTATAAAATAAAAGGATTATAAAATAAAAATAATAGGGTGTTTAAATTGTCATGGTTATTTGTAATATTTATAATTTTACTATCTTATGTAAAAACAGGAAACAATATAAATAGAAGTTCATCGGTTTCTATTGTTATTCCTGCATACAACGAAGAGAAAGGAATCAAAACTATTGTTTCAATGGTTAAAAAAATATCTTATGTAAGTGAAGTTATTGTAGTGGATGATGGATCTTATGATAAAACAGTGATCAAGGCAAGTGAAGCTGGAGCTACAGTTATATCCCATACAAGTAATCAAGGTAAGGGATCAGCTATTGAAACAGGGCTTAGACATTCAAAAGGAGATATAATTGCTTTCATTGATGGTGATCTTCAAGACTTGAAATCAGAACAAATTGATGTT
Source organism: Candidatus Methanovirga meridionalis (assembly GCA_031289325.1). Classification (GTDB taxonomy): domain Archaea; phylum Methanobacteriota; class Methanobacteria; order Methanobacteriales; family Methanobacteriaceae; genus Methanovirga; species Methanovirga meridionalis. The sequence continues at coordinate 2,437 of JAITPS010000245.1, read as the reverse complement.
ATGATAAGACCAATCATGGAAGGGAAAACAGATATTACAAAAACAAAATTTAAAAGAGAACATGGAAGAGTTACAGAACTCACAGCAAAACCTCTTTTAAGTTTCTTTTTCCCAGAAATTAAATTAGAACAGCCCTTAAGTGGACAATTTGCAGGAAAACGTTCAGCTTTAACTAAAATAAGATTTGAGAAAGATTATGGTGTTGATGTAGGAATTATATTGGATGCAGATGCTAATGGACTTAAGATTGAGGAAGTTGATATTGGGGAGATAAACCATGATAGTTCTTCTTTAGAAGATTTGCACAATATGGCAAATGAAGTTGTAAGAACTGTAGTTAATAGATCAATGGAATATGGTAGAATATCTCTAATGGATACTGTTGGAACATATATTCGCTCATCTCTTTTAGGATTATCACTTATTATTCTTGGATTATTTATAATATTTTTTGTAGGATACATATCCACTTATGTAGGAATTCTTATTTCTGTTGTTGGTATCATAATATCAATTTATTATATTATAAAACTTGTAACTAAAACATATAAATTGTTTAAAAAAAGAGGAAATAGAAGTTTTATAAAATCTTTTTTCCTGATGCATTTTCCAGTTTTAATATCTGGAGTAATTCTTCTCTTAATGGCTTCTACATTTATAACAGCTATTAATTTTTCTGATGGACAACTATCCTTTGAATTAACATCAAGAACATTGAAAATATTTCCAGAAGATGCATCAAAAAATCAAATAAGCATAAGAGGACCATACACTATAGGTCCTGCATTAGAAAATGAATCAAATATTATTAGAATGCCATCAGATGCTCTATCTACTTTAGAGCTTAATTACAATGATACAATAAAAATAAACAATATTTATTATACTATTAATGAAACAAGATCAAATGAAGGATACATGATTCGTTTTCCTAATAATGTTAGAAATTATCTAAATCTAAAAGAAGGAGAGGTTATTTCAGATGGAAAAATCACTCGAATATTTGAAAATTTATTTGTTCAAAGAAAAGTTAATGAAACGAATTCAACAAATTGTTTTGAATATTTTGTTATTAACTCACAAGCATCTGAAGCCAAATATACTGACATTTATCTTGATAATCAACTTCTATCAAAAGAATTTGGTGTTTTTAATAATGGTACTTATTCAGTTTATGTAAATGGTGATTATGTGAAAACAATTAAAACTAATTCAAGCATGAATGATAGTTATTTTGCTTATTGGGGAGATCATATAATCGAATTAAGAATTTATAATCAAACTTCTTCAATAAAAAGCTTCCAAAACAGTGATTATGGTGCATTTTTATCATTTGACTTAAATTAATTAATATTAGTGTTTATCTTTTAAATTTAATTTAAAGATAAATTTAATTTAAAGATAAATTTAATTTAAAGAAATAAAAATCATTTTGGGTTGTAAATATCTAATTAAATTTTTTACAGTAACTTTTGATAAAGTTCTTAATAAATAATTCTTTTAAAAATATATATTATTAAAAAATATTAATTTATAATTATTTATATTAATTAAAATAAGTTTATATTATTTAAAATTTAAAATTATAGATTTTTATAAATTGATATTTAAAATTAATTAATTTAATAAAAAAATTTATCATTCAAAATTTAAGAACTTTTTCATGCTGAATATAATATTATTTAAAATTATGTATTTTCATGAAGTAATATTTAAAATTAAATAATTTAATAAAAAAAATTATTATTTTAAAATTCAAGAACTTTTTCATAGGGACTACAATCAAAAAAAGAATTTTAGAAAAAACATGAAATATTTATATGTAATCAAACAAATATCAACTTATATTGTTTTTTGGAGGTATGTTTTATGAGTGAAAGAATAGTTAGAGTCTGCATAACTTTAAATAAAGACTTATTTGTGGATGTTAAACATAAAGCTATTGATAAAAAAATGACACAAACAGAACTAATTACAAAATATATAGAACTTGGTTTAAAAACAGATGATAAATGAGTTTTCAATAATTTGGGAAAATGAAGATATTAATTAAATACGGTTCCACCAATGTACCAATGTTATTAACTTAATAAATATGGGTGCTGTGAAAAATTCAATTGATGAGACTGTGGATAATTTCCAAAAACCTTTTTTTCTTTTTTATTAGTATTAACTTTTTCTATTTTCATACTTTTTCAATCATTTTTATCACATTTCCATTGCCTTTTTTAAGATTCTTATTTCTTTTTCTCGCTTAACTTCATTAATTTTCTTTGTTACTTACTTAATATCTATAATATTCACCATATAATTTTTATTAAATAATGATGTTTACATAGTTTATTTGATTATATTTTATCATTGTATACCTTGTTACATGTAATATCTCTTTACTAATACATGTCATGTTAAATAATATAAATTTTAATTTCACGAG
>JAITPS010000240.1 GCA_031289325.1 Candidatus Methanovirga meridionalis | reverse complement strand
TATAATATATTCTAACCAAAAATATAATTAAAAATTATATTATTTTTTTGTATTTAAAAAATACAAATGAAATCTTTTATTTTGCAGAATCTCAAATAGAATTACCTCTATTTAAAATTTCTGCATCAACAAGAAAAGCATTCATATTGCCATATAATACTTCATATGAATATTTATCTCCATTTAGTTTAATAATATCTAAATCTCTATTTTTATCTTCAATAAATAAATTTGGTTTTTTAAAATTAATAAATGTTTTTCCTGATTTGTCATAATCAAATCAAGTACAATTATTATCAGAAAATGTTACTATATTACTACTATGATAAAAAAATTTTATGCTTTGATTATAAAAAAATATATACGCAATATTTTTTTTTACTTTTTCTTTATAATTCATAAAATAATTATGTTCAAAAAATGAAGAATAAAAAATGTAGTTTTTAGCAAAGAATCAAAATAAAGTTATAAATTTTTTTATAATTAATTCTTTTTCTACAGAACTTTTTTCTTTGGATAAATAAACTATACTTATTTCATGAACACAATCTTTTAATAAGTCTAATTTTATTGTATTATTATTATCTAAAGAACATTCTTTAATTTCTTCTTTAGTATTTTGTTTAATTGTTTCTTTAAATATATTATTATTTAAAGGTAAATCAATATAAAAAAGATATTTATCTTGATTTAAATATCTACTTTCAATTACTTTATTTGATTGTTGTTGAGCATTATTATTTATTTTTGCAGTTAATAATCAAAAATTTGAATCAAAAAAATCAATACTTGTATGATAGTTTCTTAATTCTAATTCTGCAATAATTGGTAATAATACTATAAAAAAAAGAAAATAAACAGCTGTACATACTTGACCCGCAATATAATAATAAGATTCTACAGGTTTACCTCCAATCCAACCTAACATTATAGTACTTAATAAAAAAAATCAAAATACAATTTGATTTAATTTATTAAAATAAGAACTTTTTTTTGTGATTCCAACTGTATAAGGAATTAATAATAAAACCAAAATAGATAACAACAAAAAAAAAGCTCCTAAGCTTTTACTAGGAAATGCACGTAAAATTGCATATAAAGGTAAAAAGTATCATTCAGGAACAATATGTGCTGGTGTAACCAAAGGATTTGCTTCTATATAATTGTCAGAATGTCCTAAATAATTTGGATAAAAAAAAATAAAAATAGATAAGATAGCAAAAAATAAAGTTAAAAATGTAAAATCTTTTTGAAAAAAAAATGGAGTAAAAAAAAAATTATCTATTTTTGTTGAAACACCTAAAGGATTATTAGAACCACAATTATGTAATATAACTAAATGTAAACAAACTAAACCTAAAATTAAAAAAGGTAAAGCAAAATGCAAACTAAAAAAACGAATTAAAGTAGGTTTAGCTATAGAATGACCACCTCAAATTCAAATAACTAAATCAGAACCCACAAATGGTATAACTGATAATAAATTAGTGATTACAGTTGCTGCTCAAAAACTCATTTGACCTCAAGGTAAAACATAACCTAAAAAGGCTGTAGCAATCATAAGAACTAAAATAAAAACTCCAGAAACTCATAACATTTGACGTGGATAAGCATAAGAACCATAATATAAACCTTTTAACATATGTAAAAATACAACAAAAAAAAAAGCAGCAGCACCATTTGCATGTGCATAACGAATAATATGTCCATAAGGTACATCTCTCATAATATGATCAACACTAGCAAAAGCTAATTGAACATCAGGACAATAATACATTGCTAAAAAAATACCTGTAAAAATTTGTAAAACTAAACATATCATTGAAATAAAACCAAAATTTCAATAATAACTTAAATTTGATGGAGTTGGATAACTTATACCAAAACTATAAACAAAATTTAATAAAGGATTTTTTCCTACTTTATTTTGTATATACATTTTCATATATGTTTAATTAATTATTTAAGTTATAATTTACAGTTTTAAATAATGATTTATACAAATCATCTTCTAATTCATAAAAAACAGTATTAGTTAAAATATCATCTAAATTTTCTAAATAAGCAAAAGAAAGTGCTTTTAAATAATCTTGAGGAGATAAAGCTTCAACCATAATAGGCATAAAACCATGATTAACCCCACAAATTTCACTACATTGACCATAAAAGACTCCGGGTCTGTTAATTACCATAAATTGTTGATTTAAACGACCAGGAACAGAATCAACTTTTGCACCTAAAGCTGGAACACATCAACTATGTATTACATCTGTAGATGTTGTTAAAACACGAATACAAATACCTGTAGGTAAAATTGCACGTTTATCTGTTTCTAATAAACGTAAACCACCTAAAGGTAATTCATTTTCATAAATCATATAACTGTCAAAAGTAAGTGGTATTGTTGTTAATGCAGCAAATAATTTAGCAAGAAAAGCATAATAATATCTTTCTTTTCATTCAGGAGTTAATTTAGCTACTAATTTTAAAGCATCAATATTATCATTTACTTCTCATCCATATATATAGGCTTGACGTAAATCCTCTTGATTGGTTTCTTTTTTAATATGATACCCGCTTCTTGCAAAGCTTTCAATTCTTTTGCGTATCGCGTTGAATAATTCCCCACTGGGTAGTGTATTTGTATCAGAATATTCATAAGTTCAATATCATTGATGTGAAATAGTTTTAATAGTAACATAAGGTTGTGTGACATAAGGTTTATCATAACCATATAATAAAACCATTGAAGGGTATAAAATAAACATTAATATAAAAGAAGGTATACCTGTTCAAATTAATTCCATCAATACATTATGTCTAAAATTTCTAAAACGTGTCATTGAATCAATTACTTTTTTATTTTTAAAAAGTTCAATACGTTTTCTTAATAAAAAATAAAAAGTATAATCATGTACACGTCTAGTAATTAAACTATTTGTAGTTCCTCTACTACTACGAGCTCAAATAGGACGATATTTTGTAGTACCCATTAAATATTCGATATATAATTTATTAGTTAATTGAATTTCTTTTAAATGTTTAGGAGAATTAGAACCATAAAAATTATAAAATCAAAAATTTTGATAAAATTTAGAGTCTGTATCATAAAAAAAACCTCAATTATTTTTTGGTACTCAAATAAAATTTAAAAAATCAAAACGTTCAAAACTTCATTCTTTTAAACAAGATTTTGTTTTTTCAGTATAAATATGAAAACGTCATTTTTTAAATTCATCTCCAGATCAATTAACAAAAGTTAATTTTTCTTCAAAAAAAGGAGGATTATCTTTGTCACCAATTCAATTTTGTAATATATAATGATACATTCAAACTGGATACATACGAACAGTGCGAACACTTGAAAATTTTATTAAACGTTTTGCTAATCAAAAATTTTCATTTGATATAGCTAAAGCGTGATGAACAATATTATCATTACCTAATGCATAAGTTCTTCTAACTTTTAATTTTAAAAGATTTAAATACATTGTTCTATTTTTAATACATTGTTCTGCTATAGCAGAATGATCAAAATAAAATAATTTATGTAATAATATACTGTGATTATAACGTCTATCAATTGTAGGTTTATATAAAAAATAATTAATTCAAGAATATTCACCTTCAGTTTCAAATTGATAAGTTCTTTCAAATACAACAAAAGTTAATGCAAATCTCATAAAAAAAAGAACAAATATAAAAACTAAAGAAATATGAAACATCGCATAGTTATGAAAATCAAACAATGCTTGAGAATGTTCACTAGCTGGTGATTGAAAGCTAACATGTCATTCACTAAATTTAAATATATTATAAATATCTTTTAAATAATCTAAATAAGACATATAACTTAAAAAAAATAATATTAAAATAACAAATACAAAAAAATATTTAAATTTAAATATTTTTTATTAAAATCTATAAAAAAATTAAAAA
>JAITPS010000224.1 GCA_031289325.1 Candidatus Methanovirga meridionalis | reverse complement strand
TAGCCCTTAACTATATGGATACTTGTAGTTAATTAGACATTTCCATCATGCAACCTCTTAGCCAATCACTTGTTTAAGAGTTTCTGGGGAGAAAATTCCACACAACTGGAATTAAAATATTTAACAATATTTCACTGATTTAATTAATGAAGAATAGAGACCCTATCCTGTCGCACCATAATTGTTAAATATGTTAACAAATACTATATAAATGTTATTGTAATTTATTAAATTGAATGCAACAAAAAATTGAATTTACATAACACTATAATTGATAAACTAAAGAAAAAACCAAAATAAAGAAAAAACCAAAAATATAAAAACTAAAAACTACTAAAAAACAAAAATATAAAAAACACTTTACGAACTACTGATTATATATAAAATTTTTAATTTATCCAATAAATCACTCATAAAAAATCATTCCTCATTTTTTTATATGAAAAATAAGTATTTAATAAGCCTTAAAATTGCTATAACTCTATAAAAACTTATCTAAATTATTTAAAACATACTTAGAATCCAATATACATTTTTCTGCTTCAGACTTTAAATTAGGCATATTTAAATCAGACTCGTCTAATTCATAATCCACAATATTACGTTTATTTCTAAGCCTATTCAACCTTAAATATATTTCATACCCTATTTTTTTATTACCCTTCTTATGAACCTGATATAATTCATGAAATACTCTATTAACTTCATTATGAGCTTTAGAACTTTTACTATTTATTATTTCTTTATTTTTCTTATTTAAATAAGTTTGATTATCAATTAAAAAATCTCTCGCAACACAGTATGCAGAATAATAAGATCTATTAATAGATGTTCTTTTTTTTGCAGGACAATGTTCATTAGCTAATTCACATGCTAAATCATGATAATCTTCCCAACAAAAATTCATAGAAATTTCACATCCAATAAAAACTTTTCTATTAATTCTGGAGTTTCTATATCCCAAATCAAATCATCAATCACATCCAATTTTCGAACTGCATTAAATGGAGAGTAATCAGTTTCAATATAGGCTTTCAATATATCTTCTCCATTATCAGGATCCTGATCTAACTTTAGAGAAATTCTATCATTTGGAAACTCCTCCTGAACAAAAGAGGGTATTTTCAATAAAAGTGAATGTAAATTATTATTATTTTTAGAAATAAATTCTTTTATTTCATCAGGATTTATTAAATCATACATAAGACTTAAATCTTGCCAATAAGGAAAAGTTGCCTCATAATTCCATCCCCATAAGTTTTTTTTAAAATCTTTTGTGAATTGCATATCTTGAAATCCAGTACCTTCTTCAGTATCATTAAAATTAATATATTCCTCATCTGAGATAATATTGTAAACAAGATTTTTTTGGATTGAAAAAAACTCTAAATTAGTATTCAATAAAACCACCACTATTATATACTTTATAAAATATCTAATAATTCTTTTATTATATTATTTGAATTATTTGCTTTAACATCGATAATAATATCCTTGTTTTCGCTATCAAGTGGTTTTAGATGATTTAAACCAATTATACTATTTGGAGAATCTTTTTTACCAATAGATAATACTAAATTGATAGCAGTCACATTATCAAATTTTGTTTTTAATTTTTTCACAAAATCTTCGTCAAGCATTTCCGTTAAATTTTTATCTAATTTTGTTGAAATGCTTAATAATTCTATTTTTTCATCCATTTTTTCATTCTCCTATTTATTATTTAATATTATTTAATAATTTTAAACTTCCTTTAATATTTACTATCCTATTGTAGCTAATTCTATTTGTATAACAGGCAAACCATTATTGTTTGTTGTGAAGACTGTTATGGGTTGCTTTTTTTCACCATTGCGAATTTTAATCTTAAAATTAGTTTCCAAATTAATTACTTTTTTAGTAGTAATATTCATGTTAAGTGAAAGATTCTTATCTGGATGTGTGAGATACTGTTTATATACATTAAGAATTTTTGATGCATTAAGTATCTCTAATGCAACATTTTATATTAATATCTTTCTTTATATTAATATCTTTTTTTATATTAATATATCTTTTATGGGAGTGTAAAGTTTTAACCTCCTGCGATATCCTATGATTTTTTCTTCCGAAAACATCTGGAAAATACTTGAAACCAGATAAAATATTATGTATGAAAAAATCATGATATATTAACGATTATTAAAATAATTTAAAGGTTTAACATCTCCAAATTCATCATTTAACCTTAATATAATGATAACACAGTGATTCAAAATTCCTTTTTTAGTTTTAAATCTTTTTTTCCATTCTTTTTGTTGTGTAAGGGAAAAACATGATTCTGCTTGGTTTACTTGTTTTTGGCATATTATGATCAATCGTGAATACAGTTAGTTTATCCCACTGCGAAGGATTTTATCATCTAAAAATTTTTTTAAGAATTAAGGCATTAATTTCAATTCCATACACAAATTATTCAAACGGTTTAAAGCCATATAAAATGTTTTTTGTTTTAAATAATGTTCATTAGTTTCCATTTCCATTTTTTTTTTTTAGTTGCTTTTCTTCTTTGTTATCTTTTACATTTTTTTCAATGGTTTTTTGAATTTGTCATGTATTATGTTATATGGATGTTTTATGTATTTTTGATGGTTTATGAATCCTAAGTTATTTATTACTTTATCATATTCTGTTGTATGGTCTGTTGTTATTCTGAATCGCTTATTTTCTGGTATAGTGTCTTCTAAGAAAGTTTGTATATTTTTTTTGATCTTTTATTATCATAT
>JAITPS010000205.1 GCA_031289325.1 Candidatus Methanovirga meridionalis | reverse complement strand
TTTTTTATATTAAATTATAGTTTTTTATATTAAATTATAGTTTTTTATATTAAATTATAGTTTTTTATATTAAATTATAGTTTTTTATATTAAATTATAGTTTTTTATATTAAATTATGGATTTTTATAAATTGATATTTAAAATTAAATAATTTAATAAAAAAAATTTATTATTCAAAATTTAAGAACTTTTCCATAATGAATATAAGACTAATAAAACTTATCAGTAAAGATTTGAATGTTGTTATATATCTCTTTAAAGATTAAGTATAAAAACTAAATAAAAGATGGTATAAGATATTAAGCTTATTAAAGCAGAATAAACATAGAAAAATAAAGAAACTTAAGTATAGTTAAATCCATCTAAAGCACCAATGTAACTTTTAAAACTTCCAACACTACTATTTAAACTCTTTGTTGTGAAACCATTTAAAATACTTCTAATATTACTCTCATTAAACCCGTTATTATTTAATAACATAGTACCTAAAGCACAAGAATTAATTAAACCACAATCAAAAATCATTGTCTTTTGACGATTTTCAACAGACACTTCTAATTTATTACCAACACTTACATTAATAACCTTATCAGTATTAATAATACGATTTTGAGCACCTATAAAAACAATACGCTTCTTAGAATCATTGCAATTATAATTTAATTTACCGCCGCAAATAAGTCTCCATTCTTGGTGAGATTCAGAACGACCACTACCACTATAACCACCAATTCGACCACGTTTACCCATGCCAGTACTCCAAGTTCTACCAGAGTTAGTACTATAACGTACAGCTCGTGTTTCATATAATCTTGCAGGTAAACTTATACTGCCAACACTAACAATGTCATCTCTCAATCCTTTACAAATAGCAACAGCTTCATTAACAATGTGATCATGTTCAACTGTTAAACGAGCCTGTTCATTCTCTTTGGTCTCACCAGATACTAATCTACCAAAAAATCCCATAATTAACACCTATTTTAAAGTCATTACAATATTGATAAAACACAGATAATTTATTAAGTGAATGAATATCTAATTTTTTAAAGATTTCACCAATATCTTTTTGATCCATATTATAACACATTTCTATATGATATGAAATTAAATCTAATCACTTATTAAGTTAATTTATTTTTTATTAATATTTACAATTATTATTTTAGCATATATATTTAATTTTTTAAAATACTAACCAATCACTATAGTAATACTATTTTATTAGTTTTGTGTTACTCTTTATTACCTGATTGTAGAAATCTTCACTTCACTTGAAATTACTTGTTCAGTAGCCACAATAATCATATTCACATCCTTAAAGTTCACAAGATGTTTTTTATCTTTAACATTAAACACTTTAGAAGCATTTAACATTCCAAGGGAAACTGGAACATTATTTTCATCAAAATCAAGAATAACATCTGTTTTCAATTCTAAAGAAGCCTTATGCTCATATTTTCTCTTTTGTGTGAATTATGAATATATCATATTTATAATCATAATCAGCATTTATCAGTATATTCTTAGATTGTATATTTCCTTAGTTTCCTTTCTATTGTATTAGTATAAAGAATTAAAATACATGATAAAATAAAAAACCATGAAAAAGAAATTATAAAATTAAATAGTGAAATATTAGAGTTTAAAAATGAAAATAAAACATTACTAAATGATGAAAAGAAGATTTCAAGAATATTTAAATCAAAAACTATTACTTCTTTAACGAAAACATAATACAAAAATCGTATAGATTTCACAAAATTATAAAAATTATGTTCCTCAAAAATGTTTATCAGTAAAGATTTGAACAGTGTTTTTTTATTCTATCAATCATTATATCACTCTTAATTTTAGTATTAATATGATTTATATTAATTTTAAATTTATTCTTCGTTGAACTCAGGTAATCCTATTCTAGATAAGAAATATGCAAATCTATTTGAAAGATCTTCTCTGATCAATTCATTTAATGATGCAATATATTTATCTTTCTTGTAGTAATATAAATAATTTCTAGGTATTGTATAATACTTTTTAAAATCAATAGCTAATGAATCGATCATTACTTCATTCCCATCATTGTCTTTAATTTTACCTTTATCTAAATAGTGATAACGAGGATTATCATTATTTTTGACGGTTTTCCATCTCTTAGTAGGTATATTTCCAATAATTCTACCCATGTCTTTTAAATGATTCCCTTCTTTTAAATCTTCAGAAGGGAAAGCAGGACAGACTAAAATAGAATCTAAAAATTTATCGTATGATTGTTTTTCAGATTCTTTGTTATCTAAAGAATTATTTTCAATTAATTCTCTTTTATTGAAATCTAATTCTAAATCACAATCTTGAGAAACAACTATTAAATAAGGAAATATGATCTTCTCATAATTAACCTCTATTTTATTCTCTTTCTTATTTTCCTCTACTTCATAAGAAATCATATTCATATCTGTGAAAATATCTCCTTGAAATATCCTCTTGTTTATGTTAAACCTATAAAGAGAGTTTATTTTTGACTTCATAGTTTTTTTTTATTCATAAATCCGTTTTAAATCTTTTTATAACCCGCATTCTATTCTTAAAATATAAACTTGTATCAATTTCAAAATATGGAATATCTTTTCCTGTTTCAGATTCTTCATATAGGTTAATTGTATCACTGTTAGTAGTTTTTACATTTGAATAATCGTCAGGGATATTTGGATAATCATAGTTCATTTTATTTTCCTCCTTTATCCATTATTTCTCTCAATCCGTTTAAAATACTTTTTTCAAAGCATTCTTTAATTATTTTATTCATTTTTTTTGCAATATTTGAAACATCATCAATATCCGTGGATTCTTTATAACTGCAAATATAATCTAATACAAATTCTTTCTTTGGCATTGGATTAGGATAACCAAAATTAAAATTAATCATATAATCCTCTTTTTTAAACACTAAAGAATGCATATACTTTAAAATATCATCTTGATCAACAAATCCAGAAGTAATATGTAACTTTTCGTCGATTAAATCCTCCAAATTTTTATTTTCATCTATTTGATTAATATATCTCATTCCAACATATTCTACTTTTCTCACAGGATATTCACCTAATGCATCAAATATTAATTCTATTGTTTCTAAAAAATCACTAAAAGTAGTATAATGTTCTTTATTATATAATAAAACAATTTTATTATAGTCGAGAGTCACTATTTTTTTAGGAATAGCATCATCCTTAAATAACCATGAAGTTATTTTTTCCCTTTCACCAGTGATTTGGCTTGGGGGTATGTTCAAAGTGATTTCTTCACCTTTTTTAATTTCTGAATAAGGAAATTTGTCTACTATCATTTTTTGGAATGTAGAAACATATAGATCGTCACCACTCCTTAATCCTAAAATTGGAGGGAATTTCACCTCAAAAATCACACGAGTTAAATAATTTTTTTTATAATTTTCTTTATAAGTTTTTTCTGTCATGATCTCTTCCTTATTTTTTTTTATTATTATTATATATAATTTTTAATAACTTGTGTTTTAAGTTTTTATATTCTATTTAAATATAATTTTATTTATATGATTACATTTATTTCTACTTAGTAATACTATATAACTATGTATCACATTTTATATATGTTTCATGCAAATTTTAAATATATATGTCAAGTCTGTAAAGTTAAGGATTATTCTTTTTATTTTTTCTTTATTTTTCTTCATTAAACATAATTCTAATTTATTTATTACTTAACCAATTATTTATTACTTAACCATTATATTCATTGAAAAATTCTTAAATTTTGAATAATAAATTTTCTTATTAAATTATTCAATTTTAAATATTAATTTATAAAAATCCATAATTTTAAATTTTAAATAATATAAATAAGTTTTAATTTGTAATTAAACCTTAAAGTTCAAATTATTGTAAAACTTATTTTAAAATTTGTTTAATAGTATAATGTTCTGTAAAATTATTTTCTCTTATTTATATATTAGATTTTATAAAATTTAATTAAATATTTACAATCAAAAATGATTTTTATTTCTTTAAATTAAATTTAAAAGATGAATATTAATATTTGAAAAAATAAATTTGTAAAAAATTTTTTGAATAATGGAATACATTAATTATACAGAACACTATAAATTATAGTCATTATAAAAAAGTTCTTAAATTCTAAAACAATAATCTTTTTTATTAAATTATTTAATTTTAAATATTACTTTATAAAAATCCATAATTGTAAATTTTAAATAATATAACTATATTTTAATTAATATGAATAAATATAAATTAATATTTTTTAATAATATTTATTTTTAAAAAAGTTATTTAATTTTAAAAAAAAAGTTATTTAATTTTTAAAAAAAGTTATTTAATTTTTAAAAAAAGTTATTTATTAAGAATTTTATCAAAACCACTATATTTAATTTTAAATATTATTTTATAAAAATCCATAATTTTAAATTTTAAATAATATAAATATAATTTGATTAATATAAATAATTATAAATTAATATATTTTAATAATAATTATTTTAAAAAAAATTATTTATTAAGAACTTTATCAAAGCTACTATAATTTAAAAATTAAAAAATTAAAAATTAAAAAATTAAAAATTAAAAATTAAAAATTGAAAGTGTTGATTAACTAAAGTGATTTAATGAATTTTGTTCAAATAGAAAATAATCCATTGAAACTTGCAAAGAAAATACTTTCTGATTTAAAGGCATCAGAAGATATGGGATTGTTACGTTGTGTTCAATGTGGTATGTGTACATCGGTATGTCCAGGTGCAAAAAATTCTGATTATAATCCTCGAGATATGATAGAAAAAGTACTTGAAGGTGAAGAATCCATAATAAACAGTGAAAAAATATGGAATTGTTTTTATTGCTATACCTGCCATAGTGTTTGTCCTGTTGGAAGTAGTCCATGTGAAGTTAATCAAATCTTAAGACAAATAGCTATTGACAAAGGAACTGTTAACGATAAAGTAGGTCCATTCGCAGGTTATGGAGATAGTTTCTTAGATATTGGTATTGGATCCATGCCAAAAAGTTTTTTTATGGACTTAAATGAAGATATTGAAGGTTGGTTGAATTTTAAATCAGAACTTGAAGAAATAAGAGAAACTCTTGGCTTAGGTCCCATTACCATTCCTACTGAGTCTATTAAAGAAATTAATACTTTACTTAAAAAAGTTGGTTTTAATAAAAGAATTGAAAAAATGAAAGAATAGCTATTAAAATTCAGTTAAATTTAATAAAATGAGATTAGCTATTGTACTAATAGAGAATTATTGTTTGTTATAGTAAATAAATAAATAAATTGATAATTAAATTAAAAAATTGTTATTTGAAAACAGATACTATGAAATCCATTCCTGATAAAAATATTCTACTTTTTAAAAGTTGTTTAGTAAGTACTGAGTATCCTGGAATTGAATCCTCAACTAAATATATTTTTGATAAAATTGGTGTTGAATACATAATTGACCATAATCAATCTTGTTGCACTGGACTTGGACACTACAGTGATATATTTGATCAACTTTCAACAACCTTAATTGCAGCTCGTAACTTTCATATAGCTAAGAAAAATAATGCTAAAAATGTGGTTGTTATGTGTGCAACATGTTATGCTATAAATAAAAAATCTGCAAAGCTCTTAAATAAAAATAATCAACTTAGAGAGAAAATAAATAATGTTTTTAAAGAGTCTTCAATGGAAGAGATGGAGTATGAAAAAGAAAGTTTCAATCCCTTAGATAACATATTCCATGTAGTAGAAATTCTATTCAATAAAAGGGATGAAATAGCTAAACATGTTAACATGAACTTGTCTAAGTTTAGAATAGCTACACATCATGCTTGTCATTATTGTAAAGTCCATTATGAAGATACAATTGAGGGTTTTAGAAATCCAAGAATATTGGATGAACTTCTTGAATCTCTTAGTTTTAAGACAATTGATTGGTACAATACTAAAAGAAGCACTTGTGGTGCAGGATTTAGGCAGAGATTTGTTAATAAAGAACTTTCA
Source organism: Candidatus Methanovirga meridionalis (assembly GCA_031289325.1). Classification (GTDB taxonomy): domain Archaea; phylum Methanobacteriota; class Methanobacteria; order Methanobacteriales; family Methanobacteriaceae; genus Methanovirga; species Methanovirga meridionalis. The sequence continues at coordinate 2,079 of JAITPS010000205.1, read as the reverse complement.
ATGAAGGTGACTGCTGATAAACTTTTAGAATTAAATGAAAAAGTAGATATTCTTATTCACATGTGTCCTAATTGTCAAATGCAGTTTGATAGGTATCAACCTTATTTATCTAAACAATTAGGGATTGATTTTAATATATTTCATCTTAACATTACTCAATTAATAGCTTTAGCTATTGGAGGAGATCCTTATAAAACAGTTGGAATACAGACCCACACAGTTCCAATAGAACCTTTGATTGAAAATATTTCTGAAAATAATTTACATCCAAAAGAATAAGGTTTAATAATTGAAAAATGATTAGTATAGTCAAGAACCAAATTTTTGGCAATTTAAAAACTTTAGTTTTTAAAGTTAGGAAAACGAAGTTTTTCTTTAAACTTCCATTTTTCTTTTTTTATTATATCTAAAAATCGAAAATGTTGAATATTATAATCTGAACATATATCTGGGATGTACCATCTTTTTTCATAAGGAGTCTTTTTTGTTTCATGAGAAACTATAATATACCCATTTTCAATAGCGATAGAAATAACCCATATATCCGTCCAATCCACTTTTGAATTTTTTAGGTTTGAATCTTGGATACTTAGATTTAATGCTCTTTTCAACAGACACAGTGAATATGCTCTATTTTAACATCTCCTAAATATGATGAAAGATTATTCCTGTTAATTAACTTATTATTATATGCCTCAAAAAGAATACTCATATAATATTTACCATTCCAACTACTAACTCTTTTATGATAAGGAATATGAATATCTTCACTTTTTTGATTTTCAATGTCTTTTTTTCTTTGCCATTCTTCTTTGGTTTTTTTATAAAATTTCCAGGTGGATTTTTTATTATCAATTAAAGCAATTAACATTGACTCCATACTGACGGAGTATTTTTTTGATAATTTATATAAATCATCTTTATCCCAGATCATGCCATCATTTTCTTTAACTAACTTCTCATTTAGTAGATAGTTAGAAGGAATTAAAAAGTTGCCTGCCACAGAATCACAAAATCGCTCGATTTTTTTGTCTCTATTCTCCATATTGCAAACTCCAGCAGTTCCAGATACAATATGTGCTATTTCATGGAATATAGAAAAGTTTCTTGTGTTAGGGCTATCCCCAGTATTTACACCTATAACTGGGAGAGGTTTTTTGTTTATACTATATCCTCTTATCTCTTTTGGAGCGATACCTGAAAATTGAAAAACTATTACTCCTTTTTGCTCTAATATAGTTTTCCAGTTATTTAAAGAAGAATATTCCTCTTTTACCCATTTGAACTGTTTTTCAATGGGTATCTCTAAATAATCCCTAATATTATTAGCCACTTCTTCAGGATTATCATCTATTGAACAATTTAAATCAAAATTATGAATACTCAAACCTAATTTATTTGAAAGATCTAATGCAATTTCTCTTTTTTCATTAGCACTTTCTATCTCAAATTTTATTTCTGGAAAATTTTCCACAGGTCTATAAGGCATAGTTCTATAATCAACAGGTAAGGGTCTTGATTTTGGTATGGTATCATCAAAGAAAAATGCACTAGGATACCTATAAATTTTACTTAATTTACTAAGTTGTTTAAATGTTGGAACATCTTCTCCAGTTTCCCATAAAGAAAATTTATCAACTTTTTTGTTCATCTTCTTTGCAACTTCTTCAATTTTGTATCCGGCATTTTTTCTAGCCCATTCCAATATTTTAGGATTAGTACCATTTGCTTTAGGTGTTTTCATTTTTTCAACTCAATAAATACGTTAATTCTATATAAATAAACTTAATCTAATTTCTTCGCTGAATTTATTTAGTAGTTTGTTGAAGTTCTTAATAAATACTTTTTCTAAAAATAAGTATTGTTAAAAGATATTAATTTAAAATTATTTATATCATAGTGTATGAAATAATGTTTTTAAGTACAGAAAAACTTCGTTTTTCTAATTGAACAAGTTCAATAATGAGATTTTTTAAATTACACCATAATTATTAAATTTTTAATTAAAAAAATTATAATTATTATTTTTAAAAATAAAAGAATAAAAATTATTATTTAAAAAATTAGATTAATATTAAT
>JAITPS010000155.1 GCA_031289325.1 Candidatus Methanovirga meridionalis | reverse complement strand
ATAAAAATGAAAATTAAATAGAAAAAACACCACGGTGGTGTTTTTTTATTGAGAGGATAATAAAAAATGAGAACATTAGAACAAATTTTAAATGAACATAAAGAATGGTTAAATGATAGTAATAAGGGGAAAAGACTAGTTTATAGAGATTTAAGTTTAGAAGAACAAGCATTATTTAAACCTGATGAAAAAAGATACAGTCATTTAGGATTTCATAAACCATTACAATATCAATTTGGAAGAGCAAATTTATTTCAAGCAGATTTAAGTTTTGCAGATCTAAGCTATGCAGATTTAAGCGTTGCTTTTTTAAATGAAGCTAAGTTAATAGGCACGGATTTTACAAATACTAATTTAAAAGGAGCGAGTTTAGAAAATGCACACCTAGAATATGCAAACTTTAAAAATGCAGATTTAGAAGATGCAAATTTAGAAGGAGCAAATTTATTTAAAACCAATTTTATTAATACTAATCTTACCCACTCAACTCTTCAATATGTAGAACTATTTCATAGAAATATAAGATATAGTCATTTTGAAGATTCAAAATCATGGATAATAACAGAATTTGAAGGTAAAATAGAAGAGTTTGAAATTTATGATCAAAAAATATTTTATGCAATTGATTTTATTTTAACTGCTATGGAACAACAATTTAATATTGATTTTTTAAAAGTTGATTATTTTTATGCTTTAATAAGTGATATTTATATGACAATGGAACATATGTATTATAAATATGAAGAAATTGAAATAGCAGATATTGAAAGAGAAATGATTAATAGTATTTATAATAGTTCATCTATTTCAGAATTAGAATTTATTAGTGATATTGGATTAAATAGTGGTTATGATACAATTAACGATAGCTTTAAAGCTGATTATTATGGTCTAAAAAAATTTGATAAAGATAATAATAATTATGATCTTTAATTTAAAAAAAGTTGAGTATAATTTAGAAATGGATGGAAAAATATGTTATATGGTTTAATATTAAAAAAAGAAATATTTAATAATAATTTTTTAGGAATTAGATTATTTTATGGTTACATATTTGATAATAAATTTTTTTCAAAAAATATAATATTAAGATTAGATGATGTATCAATCATTGATATTAAAAAATATAAAAATTTAAAAGAATTATATAAAGTCTTAAAAAATGAATTTCATTTTGATATTAATGATAATTATTTAGATAAAGTTGAGATATATAAACCAGTTAATCTTAATTTAAATAATTTAAAAGTAAAAAAAATAAATACTAATTTATTTAAAAAATATAAAACTAAATGAATATAGTATAATAAACGCTATTTAAGAGCGTTTTAAGAGTAAAAATTTATTTATATGATTTAGAATACTAAAAAAAAAAATATTGTTTAAAACGCTTTAAAATGGCTATTTAATAACTTTTAATAAATTATTAAATAGTAAACAATATAATAAAATAAAAAACACCACGGTGGTGTTTTTTTAAATGAAAAGAAATATAAAAATGAAAACAAAAGAAGAATTAATTAATGAAATAGAAAAACTTGTTGATTCCAATGTTATTAAACAGGTTGATTCATTTCTTGAAAATTGGGAAGATGCAATAAAAGATAAAAAAAGAGCTACTTTAAAATTATTAAATATTAAATATGTTCTTGAAAAAACAATTAATATGCTATATGAAGTTATCGAGTTCAATACAAATATAATCGAAACTAATGAAGAAAATAAAGAAAAATATAGTTTATAAAGAAAAGCACCACCGTGGTGCTTTTCTTTAATGAAAGGATGATTAAAATAATTAAATTAAATAATAAGAAAATAGAAAAAAATCAACCAGTTAATACAAAATTAAGTTTTTATAAACAACATAAAAAAACAATCATACTTGAAAGCGTTATTAATTTATTTTATGCTGTAATATTGTCAATAATAATTTATTTAGGAATTAGCTTATGGTTTAAATTTATAAATAATCAAAAAATAGAATTTAAATCATTGATAAACTCAATAGATTATAGAATAATTTTTTTATTTATATTAATAGTTATAGTATTAGAGATATTTGTGTTTTATCGTTATTTTAAAAGAAAAATGAGTATTCAATCTAATTTAAATATTCATGGAAAATCAATAATTAGTGAATTAAATTCCTATAAAATTAAGACAAATTATGATAGAAATAATATTTTAACTTATGAATCAATTAAACCATTTAATTTAAAAAACTTAAATGAAAATTTATATCGAGGTTATCCAGTTGGCAGTTTATTTAATCAACATACAATTGCAATTGATACTGATACACAAAATCATACATTATTGTTAGGTTCAACTGGTTCAGGTAAAACACAATTAGTGGTTTTACCAACTATTAGAATTTTAAGTATACCAATTGGCGAAGAAATCGAAGAAGAATTTATTTATAATAATGTTTTAAAAGATGTTATAAATGCTAATCATAATATTAAAGAACAAGAATTAAAAGCAAAACAAATTTTAAAAGATGAAAAAATTAAAAAAATTAATAATAAATATTATAAAGAAAAAATTTTACAAGAAAGCATGTTAATTACCGATCCTAAAGGCGAATTATATAACAAAACTTATCAAAATGTTATTGACGCTGGTTACAAAGTTTTTGTTTTAAATACTTTAAATGGAACTGAATCAAATTCATATAATCCATTAGATTTAATATTTTCATTATCCCAAGAAGCTAAATTAGTAAATACTAAACTTAAAAATACTATAAATAAAAAAGATAAAGGTTTATTGATTAAAAAAATAAAAGAACTTGATGAACTAAAAAATAAATATATAACTTCATTAGCTGAAATTGCTGTTAGTGATCCTACGGCAAAAGAAAAATTTTGGTCTGAAAGTGCTAAATTTAGTTTAATCGCATATATTTATTTAATTGATGATTTAATAATTAATTCGGAATATTCTTCAACAAAAGAGGAAATTATTCAAAGGATTGAAAATTTAGAACGATCCTTATTGTCAACTAATAAGGATTTAAAGGAAGAAGATATTGAAGAACATGTAAAAGTTGTTAAAGATACATTACCATCTTTACAAGATTTAAAAGAAACTATTGTAATGAGTGAATCAAATATTAACCCATTAAATATTACGTCTATTTTAATATTTGTTTTAGATATGATGCAAAAACCTAGTAGTGATAAAGAAAAATTTGAAAATGCTTTAGATGAATTATTTATGAATTTGGATGAATTTCATCCTGCACGATTAAATTATAGTGTTGCAAAAATAGCAAAATCACAAACAAGAGCTAGTGTTCTTACAGTAATGTTTAGTGCATTAGGGATATTTCTAGATCCCGTAATTGCAACATTACAAGCTACATCACAACTAGATTTACATAAACTAGATGAGGATAAACCAATTGCTATTTATTGTATTGTTCCAGATGATGATAAATCAAAACATAAAATAGTTTCATTATTTATCGAACAAGTTTATCAAAGCCTTAGATATACCGCACGTTTCAAGTCTAAACAACAATTGATACGTAGATTTAATTTCATTTTAGAAGAGGTGACTAATGTATGTGAAATTTTAGCGTTTCAACAAAAATTAAGTATGGCACGTGGTAGTAACATTCGTTTTTTATTACCAATTCAAAATATTTATCAATTAGAAAGTCTTTATGGAAAAGAAGAAGCAATGGCAATTTGTAATAATTGTCGTACACAAACAATAATTTTATTAAACGATAGTGAAGAACCTAAAAAATATGTTGAGAGAGCAGGAAATAAAACAATCCTAGATAGTACTAGTATAAATTATTCAAGTCGCAGAAGTAATGAATATTCAAGACAATATTCACAAGTTGAAAAACCAGTATTAACAGTTGCAAACTTTTATGAATTACAATTCACGCAAGGATATGTTTTTATGGTAAGGTATCCAGTAATCAATTCTACTTTTATTCCCTATTTTAAAATATTAGAAATATTAAATGAAATTGAACCTAATGAAATTATAAAAACAAAAGATGTTCTTCATTACAATTTACAATTAAAAGATTTAATTATTCTCAAAGATATTAAAACCAATGCTGAATATAAAAAAGAAATAATTTTATCTGCAATAGATAAACGTAAAATGAATAATTTAAAAAAACAATTAATGAAAAATGATATGGAAAATAGAAATGAATAAAAAAACACCACCGTGGTGTTTTTTTATTGGAAGGAGGTTTTTAATTATGGGTCGTTATATTAGAAAAAACATAACGTTTTCAGAAAATGATTTATTAATACTTGATGAATTTGCAAAAGAACAACATAATGGGAATAGATCATTAGCTGTAAGTTATTTAATAAAATCTGTAAAAAAACTGATTGAAGAAAAAAATAATTATGAAAGTTTTGAACGTTCTTTAGATAGTTTAATAGTACAAAAATATCGTATTAGTGATACTAATAAAAAGGTTCAAATTATTTTACATTTATTAATAACTTTATTAGAAAAAGAAAATATAGAATTAAATGATTTAATTGAATATAGTTCTAATGATATTTATCAAGAAGCAAAAAAATTGGTTGATAAAAATATTAATAGAAAACAATATTTAAAAAATCTAGATTAAGAAAAAAAATAAAAAAAATATAAATAAATATGTTGAAAAAAAATTAATTTAATTAAGTAATTATAGAAAATTAAATTAATTTTTTTTAAATTACTGGTGTGTATTTTATACACACAAAAAAAAATAATGATATCATAAAATCAATTATTTTTAAAAAATAATTGAGGATAATTGAAGAATAATTGAAGAATAATTAAAGATAATTGAGGTTATTTTACTGGCACTGCCAGTAAACACATAATGATAAAAACGTAAGTGATATCATTCCCTTTATGCTCGTTGTAAAAACAACAGTTTTTACAACATCTATAGTCTCAAAACACGCATTCTATAAGGGTATTGAAAAATAATTGAAAAATAATTGAACCTCAATTATTTTTATTATTACTATTAATTATACATATATAAAAAAATGGCTTAGGTATATTATTCAAAAGGAAGAAGGAAATTTTAATGAAAAAAAATAACTTAGATATTTCAAGTTTAGAAAGAAAAAAAGCTATAAATATCAATGAAGGTTTAGGAAAAAAATTTGAAGAATTAATAGAATTTGATAAAGATTTTTTAAACAATGATAAACTTGTTACTCCTACTAATAAATCAAAAATTAGTTCAATAAGAGTCGTTGAATTTTTAATTGAATTTTATATAAATAATTTAAATAATGAACAAATTAAAAATAATTTAAATAATGAAGATATAATCGAAAATTTATCAAATAAAATTTTAAATCAAAATAAAATAATTGAAGATTTAAAAGAAGAAATAAAACAGAAAAATAATAAATTGGATAATAATATAAAAGTACCTAAAATAAAAAAAGATCATGAGGTTGATTTTTCTTTTAAAATAAAACAAGCAATTATAGATCAACTTGAACAAATTAAATTTGATACTGAAGATTATTTAAATGAATTAGAGGAATTAGAATCAGATGAAAAAGAATTAAAACTAAATAACATTATAGAAAAATTTACTAATATTTATTCAATTTTAAATCTAGATGATGATGAAATTTTTATAATTTTAAATGAATTTAAAATGAATTTAAAAAATTATAATTTAAATTTTATAAATAAAAATAAATACATTGAAGAAATAGAAAATCTAAATTTAGAGCTAGAACAATTTAAAAATGAAAATAAAGAAGATGTGATTAATTCTTTAGATATTATTATAAATACTAATCTTTTACTTTTAGATTATGCTGTTCACAAAAAAATATTTTTAATAAATCCTTTAGAAAAACTTTCTGAAACCATTAACTATTCAATTGCTAAAGAAATAAAAAAGAATTTTGATATTATTTTAATTAATAAACAATTTAAAAACAAATTTGTCAATTTTAATAATCCTAATATTAGTATTGAAGATTTAGAAAAAAAATTAAATATATCTACCATTATGATTGACTATCTCATTAATAAAAAAATATTTAGTAATTTAAAATATGACTTTAATAAAGAAACAAATTCATTTCAATTAATTCAAGACATTATTAAAAAATATGATGTTGAATTAATTAATAAATAACTATAAAAGGTGAGTGTAATGAAAAAAAATAATACTGATATTATTATTAGAAACATACCAAATGAACTTTCAAAAATATTAACTGAAAATGCTTATCGTTTAAATTACAAATCAAGACAAGAATATTTAATTGATATTCTAAATGAAATTGCTATAAAAGATAATTTAAGCATTAGTCATATTTTAAAAGATATTATTGATGAAAGAATAAATGAATCAAATAAAGAAATAAAACATCTGCTATCTGAAATAATAAAGATTTTAAATGATTTTTAAATATTATAAAAAACACCACCGTGGTGTTTTTTTATAGAAAGGAGTTTTAAAAATGAGTAAACCAATCGTAGTTTATAGACAAGTGTTTGATAGTTTTTCTAAAAAACATAATTATGTAAATGAACAAATTAATTATATTTTAAATCCTAAAAAAATTTTAAATAATAAAGAAATAACTAATTTTATGATTGAAAATAATTTAAATCAAAATGAATATGATCAATTAACATATTTAGAAATTTTAGATAAAATTAATAGTAAAGAAAAAAATACTAATAACTATATTAAGAATCAATTTGATTATATTAATAATGATGACAAAACACAATTTTATGCTTTTAATAATGATTTTGATAAAATAAAAGATAAAGAATATCAAATATTATTTAATGAATTTAATAAAGCTAATAAAAAAGGGTGTCGAATATATAAAGGTGTATTTTCATTTGATAATGAAGCTTTAAGTAAACTAGGAATTTATGATATAGAAAATAATAAAATAATTAATAATGTACTAATGAAAAATGCTATTAAAAAAGCAATGAGAGTTTTAGAAGAACAAAGTAGAATTAATTTAGGTGATTTAGTTTATATGGTAAATTATCATTTTAATACTAAAAATTTTCATGCTCATGTTATTTATGTTGATAAAGAAGAATATCAACGTAAAGATAAAAATAAAATGGTTTGTAATAAAAAATGTTTTAGAAAAATGAAAAGTGTAATTATTAATGAATTCTATAAAGATAAAGAATTACTTAAAGATATTAATGTTTTAAGGAATAATTTAAGAAACAGTAAACAAAATTTAGTATTTAATGAAAAAGGTCTTTTAAATCTATATGCAATAATTGGGAAAAAATTGTTTTATGGTTATAATGCTACTTATAAAAAAACTGATAAAAACGGTAATGTTGTAAAAATACCAAGATTAAATAAAGAAGAAAAAGAATTAATAAGAAATATGATTGATAATATCATTAATGAAAATACTGAATTATCATTGTTATTTAATGAATATAAAGAATGCTTAATACATTTACAAGAAGAAAATAAAATAAAATATGGTGATAATGTTGAAGATGGTATTTCTTCTAAATTAGAAGAGATTTATACTTCGTTTGCTAAAGAGTTAATTGATCAAATAAAAACAATATATAATAACAAAGAAAATAAAGAATTATTTAATAAAATCGATAATATAAAAAAGAATAAAAATTTATTAATTAGAAATATTAAAATCAGTTCATTCACTAAAAATCTAAATAATTATAATTTTGCTTATAGTGAACTCGTTTTTAATTCAAGAAAATATTTATTATCTAATTACTATTCCAAATTGCGTACTAATATTAATTTTTATGAAGCAAATATTTTAAAATTATCTGACTCTGTTTTTAAAGAAACTTTTATATAAATAAAAATTAAAAGATAGAAGAAGAATTAGAAAAAGATTATAATTTATAAAAAAACACCACCGTGGTGTTTTTTTATAAATTATTTAAATTTAATTGCCTGAACTTTAAAATACTTAATAATTGTTTCTTTAATTTGTTCTTTAGATAATTGATCTAAAGAAGTTATTTTATAATAATTAAGATTAGGATGATTTACTTTATGAAAAGTAAAATGATTTTTATTATATAAATTTACTATTTTTTTTGAATATTCTACTATTAGAAAATTTTCATTTATTCTTTTATAATAACTAGAACAATTTTCATTTAAACAAGTATAATAAAGATAGGTTTTATTTTTTTTAACAGTACTCACACAAGAAAGTATTTTTTTACAATCAAAACAAACAACTTTTTTAAAAAATAAATAATCATTAATTTTTTCTTTATAATGACCTTTTAATTTTTGTTGAACATATTCAAATTCTTCTTTTGTAATTAATGTTAATAAACCAAATCCACTAAAATATTGATTTTGATATTTAAATTGACCTGTGTATTTTTCATTTTTTAGAATGCGAGAAATAGCATTAGTTTTAATATTAATATTTTCCTGCATTAATTGAATTTTTATTTTTTCAATACTTAAATCTTTGACACTATAATAATAAAAAATTTTTTTTACATTTTCAATTTCATTTAAAACTGGTTCTAACATTTTTTTATTATCATTACATTTAACATATCCATAAGGGGCATGAGCAAAAATATAATCGCCTTTTTCTAATCCCCCTTTTAATCCTCTTAAAACATGTTCGGATATTTTTTCTGATGTATGTTGAGCAATAGACCCTTTAAATCTCATTATTAAACGATCATCAGCAGTAGTTATTTTTGCATTACCATAAGCACTTATTAATAATACCTTATAATTAATGAATAATTCTATTAAAGTTGATAAATCAACAACATTTCTTGAAAGCCTATCAATATCAGTAATAATAACTTTATCAATTAAACTTTTATAAATTTCACTTATCAATTCTTTTATTTTAGGTCTCTTAAGGCTTCTACCTGAATAACCATCATCAATAAATAATTTATAATTTTCAATATTATCATTTTTACATATTTCTAATGCTAAATTGATTTGACTTTCTATTGAATAATTTTCAACTTGTTCTTCAGTACTGACTCTTACGTAAATGGCAGTATATTGTTTCATTTTTAAAAACTCCTATAATTTAAATTTAACTATATTTTTTCTAA
>JAITPS010000142.1 GCA_031289325.1 Candidatus Methanovirga meridionalis | reverse complement strand
AAGTTAAACGAAGATTCTCACACTAACAGATAAAGATATGCTTGAGCGGCTTGTCATGAAAGTGACACGAGCCGTTCTTAGGAGAGGTTAGGAGGGAAACCTCCTAATTTTATCCGACAGGACTATAACTTTAAAAAATAATCCAGAATTCTGTGAAGATGAAATCAATGATAAGATTGATACTGAAACTGAGATTAATGTTTATAAAAAGCTTATGTATCTAAGATTAAGATCTATTGGATTTAGTGTAAAAGATGCTTTTAATATTGCAAGAGTGAAAAGAAGAACAGCATACAAATATGATGATAATTGGAGAGATGAAAAGTATGAAGGTCTAATACCCAAACCTGGAGCTGGTCGAAAAACTTTATTGAACGAAGACCAGATGAAAGAATTAGGAAAAATATTAGAAACAAAGAAAAAATGGTTAGTGAATGATGTTATTAAAATAATTAAAGATAAATTCTCCATCGAATTTTCTTATGATGGATGTAAAAACCTTTTAATTAAACAATTTGATGTTAAGTTAGATAAATACCATAAAAGCATGAAAAAGAAGAAAAAATCATTAAAATCAATTTTTAAAAAGGAAAAGAATACAGATCCAGAAAGTCTTGATGAAATAATAAAATTAATAAGTGAAGAAAAAGATGTTTTCATTTTAAAAAAGCTTTTTTATATTCTATTTAGATCAATTGGAATATCTTCAACTTCATCTTCCCGTTTTATTAGTGTTACAACAAAAACTGGTAATAATTGGATTAACTCATGGAAAAGTGAAAAATATGAAGGACTTCTTCGTAAACCTGGACAAGGAAGAAAATCAAAATTAACTGATGAAGAATGAAATATTAAAAAAAAAACTAAGTTCCCGTGATGATTGGTTATCATGGGAAATACATAACTTTATAAAATCCACATTCAACATCACTTTCTCCTCTTCTCATTTACCAAGATGCCTACGAGGAAAATTTAAAGCCAAATTTTCTAAACCATATCCTATTGATTATAGATGCTCACCATACTATAAACAATCCTTTTACTTGAAATTATATAATATATTAAAAAAATATAATCTTAGATGGGATCCTTTAACAGGTAATATAATACAATGTGGATACAAAATGAACCATTTATATTTTTTAGTTTTGATGAATTTTCAACAATTCACATCAAATAATGTGCGAGTTTGGTCATTAACAAAACCTCGTATGCTTAAAAATACTGCTAAAGTCAAATCTAATGTTGCTGGAGCATATTCATTAACCCCCGACGGTGTAGATTTAATTGAGTTTATAGAAAACTCCAAAGCAGTTACCATAGTAGAAGTCTTAAAAAAAATTAGAAAAGCTAATCCACGAGGAATCATCATACTAATCCTTGATAATTATCCATCACATAAAGCCAACATAGTTAAAGAAATCGCTACGGAATTAGACATTGAATTATTATATTTACCTACATTTTCTCCACAATTACAACCAGAAGAGCAAATGTGGCATGATACAAAAAGAGATTTATCTGAGTACAAAGTCGATTATATTCCAGATTTAAAAAAATTGAGTGTTAAAAAATCCGAAGCTATTCTTAAAGAAGAATTTAGTAATTCATTTTATAAAAAAGTTAAATCTAAAAAATATGGTAACAAACTGTTTAATAATTTTATAAAGCCAATTATAAAGAATTTGAATCCATTGCATAATTTGGACTGGGAAGTGCAAAAAATTTCTTGAAAATACTATCAAAATGATATATAAATAAAAGAAAATAATTTTACAGAACACTATATACAAAAAATTAATTGGTCATGACAAATTTTAACCCATATTTTTAATTGTAAAAATCCGTCCTCTTTCTACAGTACCCTCATTGGCAGTGTAAAATTAGGATGGATTTTCACAATTGAAAAATTAAAAACATATGATAAAAGTTTAATGACATGTATATGGTTTAAATTTTTTATGCTAAAAATTTAAATTCCAGATTTCGAATTTCCCTCCTCTTTTTACAGTGCTTCACATAGGCAGTGTAAAATTAGGATAGATTTTCACAATTGAAAAATTAAAAACATATGATAAAAGTTTAATGACATTTATATGGTTTAAATTTTTTATGCTAAAAATTTAAATTCCAGATTTCGAATTTCCCTCCTCTTTTTACAGTGCTTCACATACATCTATCACTATATTTTAGAAATAATAGTATTGCAATGATCAACATTAAATCTATGCTTATTATTAGTAATTTTTTTGATTTCATTATCAGATAACCCTAATTCCTTCATAAAACATATCTCAACAATATATTTTAATTCTTTTTTCAAATGTAGTGTTGATTTGTTATCCAATTCTTTATCATAATGTGTGTAATAGTTTCTTGCATTGACAACAATGTCTGTAAACTCTTTTATCTTACCTTTTCTATTATTCTTATTGCTATAATTATCCAAAATTTCATTAATTTTAGGAAAATCTAATTCATCCAATAATTTTTTTAATATGGTTCTTAAAGAATATTGATAACTATATTTAACAGAGGACTTAACCTTTTCTTTAAAATCTTTATTAATTTCAAATTTATCAAATTTTTCATAACAATCCTCGATTGATGTATTGATATGTTCTTCTAAATCTTTATACTTTTCTTCATTATAATATTTGTTGTTGGAATCTTTATTTTTTCTATAATAAGTCTCTAATGCTTGTGCATATAGTAATAAATCTATTTCTAAATAATTATTAGAAAATATAGTTGAAAAGTACAAATCGTAAAATGGCTTTAATCGTTCATGTTTATCAAACCAATTTTTAAGTAAGAGATCAAAATTATTTACATCCTCTAATTGGAAAAAGCATTTGTAATTATTTGTCACATTTTTGGTTTTCACTGATTGAGAAAGTTTAGGAGTGTAAATTTCCACATCAGGAGTGTAAATTTCTGTAAAGCATGGTTTAGCCTTAATTTCAACGATTTCAGATTTTCCCATAATTAAAGTAAAAAATTTTTTTAAAAGATCTAAATCTTCTTGAATTTTAAGAAAATCCTCTTTATCACTGTATTTCAACTTAATTTTGATTTCTTCACTCATATTATACTCTCTTAAATTAAAATCATTTTTAAATGAACAATGAGGATCTAACTGTAACTCAAACCTATTTAAATTTATTTTTTCGAATTCTTGGAATTTATAGTTTACGGAATGGTTATGTGGATTATTTTTCCTATCTTCTGGAGAACTATCGGTTATACTTTTTGTTCGTATGAAACCGTTCAAAGTGTTAATAGATAATATGATTTCCTTAAATTTAATATTGTTCAGGTTTTTTAAGTGAATATTTTTAAATATAATTGAAATTTTAAAGCCATTTTCAGAAGGGAAAGCAAAGAGAGTGACTTGAATTCCATTTATTTCTCCTAAAATTAAAAATTGATCCTTAATTTGTTCATTTGAAGAATTATTAAGTGCATTGAGTAATTTTTTATGTTCTTCAAATGTTAAAAAAGAATTCTCTAAATATTTTAGATAAAATCCATTATCCTCTTCTTTTAAATTATCCTCTTCTTTTAATATTCCACAAAATATTTTTTCACCATACACAGGTATCCAAAATGTACCTAATTCATTAAAAATCCTCATTAAATCACTCCTTAAAATTAATTTTTTCTAATTGATCGCTGAAATAGTATTAGATTACACTATCAAGTGGTCTGAAAGATATAAAAAATAAACGGAATTTCCATGATTATTTAGTATAATTCACCACTGCTGTTAAAATAAGAAAATTTATCTTAACAGAATCTGGGTGACATTTATTTTTTCTGAAACTTTGTTTTTTGAAACTATAAAAAATTTCTTAAATTAATGCCTACCCCACGAATAATAATTATAATAACCAATAGCATATAAATGTTTCGGTGCGACAGCAATGCTGTCAACTTAAGAAATTTTTCATTTTTATAGCCCCATTATTTAATATAAATCATTATTTAAAAGTTTTTCCTCATATTAGTTTTATATTTTGATTCTAAGGGTTTAATTCTGGGTTGTGGGGGTTTTTCCATCTGTGAACCAAATTTCTTTTAGCAAAATTTTTTATTCCGTTAATCAATCTATCTTTCCCTTCTTTATCATCTGTCAGCATTATTTTTATAAATTTATCCTTTAATTTCCCAGCTAATATATTAATATTGGTTTTATATCCTTTTTCTTTTTTCTCATGTATACTATCATCAATTTGAAGTTTAAATGCTATTAAAAAGTTATAAGTCAATACTGTAGCATATAAGTCTTGTAATATTGTTATTTTTTTCCTTTCTGAAAAGTTTTCTAAATGTAATTTATTGCTTTCTATCATAAGTTTTCTCTACTTACTACCTTTTAGCATATAATTCACCAATTTCATTTGTATCCAAAAATTTAAAGTTTATAATGCTTATAAAATATTTTAGTACATATTTCATTTGTGATTTCTGTTACTCTTAGATTTAATACTTCATATCAAGATATTTCTTCTTCAAATCTTCATATTCAACATTTTTAACTCTTTGATTGCTTATACTGATTTTCATTAGTTCATCATCGATTGGCATCCATTTTTCTTTCATTTTAGAATTTGATTTTAGTGGGTAAAAATCTCAGACAGTATGCATTACATTGATTTTTTAGATATGGTTTCTTAATTTTTGAATTTGGACTCACGATAAAATTACTGTACATATATCTAACCAATAAAAACTTTGTCACCTGAATTTTGATAGATCCCTTTCATTCAAAACTTTTAGAAATTAATACATGGAGTCTTTTTAAAACCATTAAAATATTTAATACTATCGCTACTATTAAGTAAAAAACAATTAATGAACATATAATAGTCATCGTTTCATTAATTCCATTATTAAGAGAAAGTATTCCGAGGGATATAGTTGTAAAAACACAAAGAAGAATTATATAAATTAAAACTACAGATGTTTCTTTAGCAATATCAACTTGAAGCTCTTTATCTGATGTCTTCCCAGTATTTTTCGTGTTTTGTCCTAAATTATACATTAAAATCAATATACTAATTAATAAAGGCACGGATAATGCTACAATTGATAATAATGTAGGAACAATTTTTTCTGTCAATTTCACATGAAGATATAAACCTAAAATAGAAAATACTCCAGGGAAAATAAAAAATAAAAAATAGTCACAATAATTCTTATTTCCTTTACTATCTTTAAGACACTTAAAATATGCCTTAAAAACACAACTAACATTAATTTTATCTAACATAACATCAATTTTCCATGAATTTTTTTAAATAATCTTTATGTTCAATAGCTTTTTGATGAATTATCTCAAATTTAGGATAACCCTTTTCAAAATCATTTTCACTTACTTCAATATCCATATGAGGAGAAATACTTTCTCCATCCGCACTATAAGTTCTTTCCTTCCCGTTTATTTTCATTTTTACTCTTAAATTAGTTATTCTTTTTTCTTCAAATTCAATGAACCCATTAGTTTGATCATGATTTTTTGATATAATATTAGTAAATAATTTTTTAATATTAGCTTTTGATTCTTTTTTATTAACATTTATTTTTACTGTCGCAGTACCTTTTATTCCTTCGAATTCATTATTTATATAGTCAGTTTTGTCTGGAAGACCACTAACTTCTTCAAATTCAAAAGATGTAACTGTAGCAGAATCGATTAATTTTTCCCAGTCATTTTTTGGTAAAAACCCTTTTATTTTTGGACGATATCCATATAAAACCTTATCTTCACTGAATAAATCTTTTTCTAACCATTCATCAAGTGTTGTTTTTATACCATTGTTCCCCCTTCTCTCCAATATAAGAATACCTCTTTCTCTATCTTTTGGAATATAAAATAAAAAATAGAAAGGTTGTAATAAAGCTTTTCCTTCTCCAATAATCTCTTCATTAAAATTATTCAAACTCATAACCTTAGTTTCTTTACCAAAAGACCCATAGTTGAAAACACCATATATAATTCTATTATCATTCCTGAAATGTTCTAATGAAACAATCTTTTTTTTAATAGAGAAATAAATTTTTTTATTTATTTCTTTTTTTTCAGATATTGCTAATTTTTTATCAATTGTCAACTCGTTTGCATTAAAAAAAGAAATTAATACATCTAATAAATCATTCATATTCTCTTCTAATCCTTTTTTATATAACTTATCCAAAGATAATTTTTTATCTTCATCTTTTTTATCTTTGATTTTTATTGAATATGATGCAAATGTTATGATTTCTGATGTCATTTTCAAACCTGTTGTTTATATTTTCTCGTTTTAGTATTTTAATTTAAAACTAAGTAATAATTCCAAAATCAGCAATAATACTTTTATTTTTCATGTTTATATTGGATAAAGGGAGATGTTTATATCATAACATCTCATAATAACTGCTCGCATTACTTTTATGACAAGTCACTCAAGTGTACTTTTATCTTTCAGCACAAAATAATCTTCTACTATAATTCATGTTTATTAGAAACTATTTAAAGGTTATAGACGATCATTTTTAAGTTTTCAAAACTAAATTATATGGTTAACTTAATGTAATCGTTGGGATAAAATATTAAACAATTTATTTCGTTGAATATTCTTTTGAGGTTCTGTCTATGATTTATAATATCTTTATCCTGAGTTATAAAACCTATTTTCTGATTTGAGTTTTTAACCAATTCATAGTAATCCAATAAAATTAATTTATCTGATTTATGAATCCCTATTTTATCTATAAGATCTTCAAATAAGATATATTTATTCTTTTCATAATAATTATCACATTTTAAGTCATTGATTATTATATCTAAGTTTTTTGAATAATTACTAAAAGTTATGTCCATATTTTCTTTAAAACTACCAATATTATTAGTATTTTGAATTATTAAGTCTTCTTTAAATCCTTCATAATATTCTTGAAATAAATCATTTATATTTTTATTAAATCTACATTTTTCACTCCCTTCTGGAAAATCCATATTTTTATATTGATTTAAAAAATTTCTTTTTAAGTTAGTAACAATTGAATCAACATCAAGAATATTAATCTTATTTATATTAATGTAATCCTCAACATATTTCAGAACTTTATTAAAAATTCTTCTTTCTCTACTTATAACATTATAGGTTCTTCTTTAACTCGTTTACTTATATACTTATCACAAATAGCATTTTTAAAATAGAACTTACAAATTTTATAGTTTTCATGATTATCAGGGAAAATATTTCCTAACAAGATATTTGTATCAAGAAAATGTGAATTGATATTAAACATTTAGTCACTTTTTAAATAGTTGCCTATTGTTGCATTTAATAATCGTTTTTCAGCAGAAGTATAAATATGAGAAGTTCTCTTAGTTGGGGCAATATTATTTTTTATTTCTTCTTCTGCATTATCGATACACGATCTTAAAATTTTTATATTTTCGTTAAATTCTAAATCCCATTGTTTACCCATATTATCATAAAAAGAATCTTTACACTGGACTCTAAGACCTTTAGCAAATGTATACCATAATCTTTTAATAGGTTCTCTTAAAATAGACCAGTTATTACTTAAATTATTTTCTTCATTTATTAAACTTAATTTAGTAATAAAAATAGAAAAAATATCAGAATATTCATTAAAATAACTGTCAAAAGGTAATTGGGACTCACATTCATAAAAAGTGTTAATTAACCAATTCTTATTCTTAATTTCTCTACATTTTTCTGCAGTATCAAACAGTTCAAATTTAAAAGTATACATACACTTAAAAGGAGCATATTTTTTATAAATGTCTTTATGTAACTGATTATAAAAGTAATTTTTATCTTCCAATAGATTCGTTATTATTTTATCTAAATCTGGCAAATATTCTTTAATAATGTTAAAGTTATTTTCATCATGAATTTCATGAAAATTAAAAGAATCTGCAACAAAATTAGAAAATGGACCAAAACAATACCAATAATATGGTAAATTATTAAATAAAGGATGATTTTCACCCAAATCCATTTTTATTTGAAAAATAGCTTTCTGAACCCTGAATTTAGATAAATTCATTTTTTTTTCATTTAACTTAGAAAATAGAAAACTTAACAACTCATCAACTACTTCATTATTTTCATTTAATTTAATCATTAAAATCCATCCTTAATAACATACCATGATCAAAAAAATTCTTATTTTTGCAATTCATTTTAATAAAACATTTCTTGCACTGAAATTCATTTCTAACTGATTAATAGTTGTTAAAATAGCTTTATTATCATTACTATTAACTTCAGCTTTTAGTCTATCAAAAGTCTTTAAAATATTTTCTTCTACTAAAGACACTTTCTCGTTACTCATTGGATTACTGTATCTTACTGCTTCATATAATTTATTAAAATCCTTCTTTAAATCATCATCTACTTTATCTGATAATATCTCTACTTCTTTAGTCAAAGAAGTTATTAAAAATCTTTGCTTTTCAGTATCATCATCAACACTTTGATATATTTATTAATTTCAACTAATAATATTGCAATTATGATAAATACACTAATACTATTATCTGAATAACAATAGAAACATTTAAAATAAATATATCAGAGGAAGCTATACTTATACTCATAGATATTAAACTTATACAAATCTGAATAAAGAAGTAAATTGAAGAAAATATAGCTAAAAGGGCAAAGCAGTTAATGTTGAAGATTTTTGATTTTTATTAAACAAAACACCTAATGGGGATTTTTGATTATTAGAAAATAAATAATATGATACAGTAACTTGGGCAATGAAAGCTATAATTGTAAATAAATAGCTAATCCAGAATATATAGTTCTTATTATCAAATAAAAGCATTGTAATTACAGAATATAGAATAAAAACTATTAAAACCACTGAAAAAATCTTATCAAATTTCATGATCAATCACCTCATTTTATTAATTTTTACTCAAAATACAATGGCAATGGAATCCAATTTACTAAGAATTTACTTGAAAGTATAAATGGATACAGGGATCATAAATAGAGCAACTACAAATGTTAAAATAAGTAAAGGTTGACTAAAACCATATAATCCAGGTATGTTCATCGCAAAACCTATAATACCTAAAAATATAAAAATCATGTACATGATTGTATAGTGTTTAAGGTAGGCAGACCATCCACCTTTTCTTTTAAACCTTATACCCCAAGCTGCATCTGAATTAGGTGCATATTTAAGTATTTCATCATCAGTTAAAATACCTAATTGTGGTTCTGGTAGCTTTGATGATCCAAAAAACGATGATTTTGGTGGAGTTGTTAATCTTAAAATTTCTTCTTCTTTTAATTTTTCATCCAAACTTATTTCTTCTTTCTTTAATTTAGGGTACTTAGTTCCACAGGACTGGCAAGTTGGAACACTATCAACAACAGTGATATTGTTGCTTCCACATATTTCACATTGTAAATTATTCATTTAGATCACTTCTTTATTTTTTCAATTGGTTTCCACATTCTGGACAGAACTTGTAATCTCCATTTAATTCAAGTTCACATTTATCACATTTCATTGGTTGAATCTTATCAAGATTATTATTCTCATCATAGGTAAATTTTGCTCCACATTTACTACAGTTAAGATTATCATCTAATTGATTTCCACATTCAAAACAAAAAGGATTATTATTTTTCTTTGTATTTTCTTGGGTTTTATTATTGTCTGATGGGGGTTCATTTTCTTGTTTATTGTTAAGATTAAATGCCTGTGATTTACCAGCAAATCCACTTGCTATATTACCACTAACACTACCTTTTAACATTTCTCCAAATGCTAATGCTAATGGTATTTGAGCCATCATTCCACCAACACTATCCTGCATGCTTGGATTACTCGCATATCTCTTTGATATTTCAGTTATTTGCTCATCAGCCCAATTAAATCCTAATGTTCCATATTCCAACTTCTTATTTAATATTTCTCTTATTTTCTCAGTTTGCTCTTTTGGAATTATTATATTTGACAAATAGAAGTTAATTAGATTTACACCATAGACACCAAAATCAATGGCTAACTTTTCTTTAATAGCTTCAGAAATCTCATCTAAATTTTGATTTATTACTAAATAACTAACTTGAGACATTACTTTTGCTAAATATGATTTAACTTTAGTTATTATTTTTCCTTTGAAGTATTGGGTTAATTGATTAGAGGTTATACTGTTTTGTGTTCCTACAACTTCAATTAAAAATTTTCTGGAATTCTTTATTTTGAACTCCATATTTCCTGATGCTCCAACATCTAATGGAACATTAAATGTTGAATCTAATATTTGGAATCTGTTTGGAGTACCCCATTCAACATTTAAAGATACAGCCTTATTGACAAAATAAACTTCGCAATGGAAGGCTGAAACACCACCAGTAGGAATATTTATAATTTTATTAAGAAATGGAATATTTTGACTTGTTAGTTCATGTCTCCCAGGACCAAATAAATCAAGAGCCTGCCCATTTTTGTATAATATTGCTTCTTGTGATTCATGGACGATCAATTGACTTTTAGTATTAAAATCCTCTGCTGGGTGCTTCCATACCATGGTTTTATCATCACCTTCAAATTTAATTACATTTAAAAGAGCCATTATACAACCTCCTAATTTTTTGGTGTTTATATCAAAACAACAAATATAACACTACTACTTTTATAATTATCATAAACCTACAGATAATAATACCTTGCCAATTTTTTAACTATAAATTAGATATTTCTTTTCCAGCGATTAGTCCAAAAGCCCCAAATATAAATCCAGTAGCTATTGGAAGATCATTATAGTAAGGAAATGATCCTAATTGCCATGATACTATAATAGCTACAATTATCATGATTATAAATGATGATTTGGTAAATACTATATTACTGTCTGGATTATTTTTTATAGTTAACCCTATAATAAATCCTATAATAAATCCTGCTATAATCGGTCCTAAATTTAACATCTAAATCTCCCTATTTTAGTATATTAGTTATTAAGTATTAATTTTCTTATTAAGCATTTAGTTTATATTTAATTGGGTTGTTTAATATCTAAATTTGATTATTCAATTCGCCTATAGTCCTTTTGGAAAAGTTCTTAAATCTTGAATGATAATTTTTTTTATTAAATTATTTTTTAATTATTTTTTAATTATCATAGTATGAGATAATTAAATGATTTAGTTATAATTCTTCATTTTTTTCTTTTTCTTTGGAATTTCCTTCATTTTTTTTAAACTGAGAAAATGCTATTACAATTGCACTCAATCCAACAAAAACTTTCAAACCGACTAAAATATTTAAATAAGGTATAAATCCCGCATTTGTCACATCAGGATAATGAAATAGTGTTGCTATGGTCGTTGGAATTAAATTATAAAAGTCTGTACCTACATTGTATAAGAAAAATCCAGAAGTAAGTAATCCAGCAAGTCCAAGTAGTATGTAACCTAAAGCACCTACACTTTCAACATTTGATATAAACTCATGTGAAAGTTGTATTGGACTTTTTTCTACTCCATAGACCAATATAGAGAGTATTATTCCGCCAGCAATCATAGCACCACCTTGAAATCCACCTCCTGGTGTAATATGTCCTCCAAGAATGGTTAAAATGCCTAAACATATTATTATAAATGTTGCTGGAAATACGAATATTTTTAAAATTGTACTCATTTCATCACCGATATTTCATTTTTTTGTGTCAATATTTTTTTTAATACCAATATTTTTTTTAATATCAATCTTAAATTAGTTAATTCAATTATAATATAGTTAATTCAATTATATTTAATTTATTGTTAATAAATTTTTAATTGATCAGATGATTTATTTAATTATGATTCTTATGAAAAAGTTCTTAAATTTTGAAATGATATTTTTTTATTATTTTTTTATTAAATTATTTAATTTTAAATATTATTTTATGAAAATCCATAATTTTAAATTTTAAATAATATAAACTTATTTTAAATAATAAAAATTTATTTTAAATAATATAAACTTATTTTAAATAATATAAACTTATTTTAAATAATAAAAATTTATTTTAAATAATAAAAATTTATTTTAAATAATAAAAATTTATTTTAAATAATAAAAATTTATTTTAAATAATATAAACTTATTTTAAATAATAAAAA
>JAITPS010000083.1 GCA_031289325.1 Candidatus Methanovirga meridionalis | reverse complement strand
CTATGGGTTTCATTTTCTCTACTAATCATAAAAACAACCACTAAACATTAATCAAATTTTAAATCTGTCAAATAGATCATATATCACTATTCACATCAAATTATTGATATTGTTTGATGCATATATGCTTTTCTATTCAATTTAAATAGAAAAGATAGTTATTACCCAGAAAAAGAAGATCATAAGTATATGGAAACATAAAGTGATTATTCTTTAAGATATCATTAAAAATCAACAAATCTCATATTTTTAGCAAAAATAATTGAAAAAAAGTGAATAAAATCTAAAAAAAATTCAATGCAAAATGCTTTGAAAAGAAAAATTCGAGTAAATAAAAGAATTTTTATCTTAGAAAACACGATTTAATATTTAAAATAAAATTAAAAGTCATAAAATATTTAAAAACATTTTAGTATGATTTATTATAGCATATAATAATTTAAAATAATTTTTAAGTATATTTAAGCCTGAAGAGAGGATATAAATTAAAAATTTTCTTAATTTAACAGCAGTGATGAATGATAATTATGATAACCAATAGTATATAAATGTTTCAGTTTTTTCATTCACCCCCTCTCCCCAATAGGCTTAAATTCAACAAATTGAGTATTAAAATATGAAATATAAGTTAGTGGATTCATATTAAGAATATAAGTCATGAAGATGATTTGATGGAATTAGGAGACTAATAAAAATAACTACTGAAAAAGAAAAATAATCAAGTTTTATTTAACCAAAACCTTTTTATAGAAACTGGGCGACATTTATTTCTGAAATAAGCTATTAAACCAATGAAATACTTGTAATTCACATTTTAACCTCACTATTTTTTTCTAAGTACCGCCAAGAAGTTTTAAACCAACCATTAAAGTAGCTAAAAATCCAATACTCCATTTAACCCAATTAAATTGACTATCAACACTTTTAAATTGACTATCTATACTTTTAAAATGACTATCAACACTTTTAAATTGATTATCTACACTTCTAAATTGACTATCTATACTTTTAAATTGACTATCAACACTTTTAAATTGATTATCTATACTTTTAAATTTCTCTGTATGAACTGCCAAAGTTTTATCGATACCTGTTAAAGTATTATTAATATGCTCCAAATCATTAGTTTCAATCTTATCTAAACGTTTATTGATTTTTTTAATATTTCTAATATTTCTTCTTCTTTTTCACTCATCTTATTTCCCTCAATTATTCACATTAAAATAAAATTATATTATTTAAAATTTAAAATTATAGATTTTTATAAATCTATATTTAAAATTAAATAATTTAATAAAAAAAAATAAAAAAAATTTATTATTCAAAGCTTAAGAACTTTACCATAAGGACTATAATTGAAACTATGAGGCGATTATTTTTTTTCTGTAATTGAATAAATTTCTTAAATTAATGCTTACCTATAACAATAATTTAATGCTTACCTATAACAATAATTATAATAACCAATACAATATAAATGTTTCGATTTTTCCTAATGTTGTTAATCTTATTTTTCAATTATTGTTTCATTTATTGCTATTCCAAAATGGCGAGCATTATCATCCACAAAAACCTTCACTTTATCTCCAATTTTAAGTTCAGAAACTGATACAGGATTTCCATCAGAATTCACTAATCTTATGGTTTCAGCATTTTGAACCAAGGTTTTAATTTTTAAATCATCACATTCAGCTTCAATAAGCATTAAAGGTCTTTTTTCAATTTTAATTCTTCCAATTATAACTGTTCTTGTTTTTCCATTTTTATCAACAGCTAAAACTTCATCTCCCGTTTCAAGTTCACTGAGGTATCTTGTTTTATTGTTAGGAACCATTATATATGCTTGAACTGGACCAGCATTAACTCTAAAAGGTCTTGAAGCAACATATTCACTTTCTAATGTTTCACTATGAATTAAAAACATTGCTTTTGAATACGATCCGATTAACATTCCCTCCCCAATATTTAAGATTGAACTTGTGTCAATACAAACTCTGTCTCCTGAAGAAAGGCTTTTAATGTCGGTTATAAAACCATCTTTTAAATTATAGTTACTTGAACTGTTATCCTCAATAAGTTTAGCTATTTCTTTAATTTGATTAAAGCTTTCTGGTTCAAATATGATCCCATCGGTTCCAATTTCTAAGGTTTCAATAGCTACTTGTCCTTCTTTTTGATCTTTCACGTATGCTACTATTTTAGTATTTTCTTTTCCTAAGTCAGCTATTATATTTTCAAGAGGTATGACAGTCCAATCTTTAGCAACAAGAATCACATAATCGGTTATTCTACCAATAGCTACAGCTAATTGCTCATGTTCTTTATCGGTTATTTCAATGTAAGCTGCAACCAATTTATTTTCTGATTTTAATTTTTTGGCTGTAGCTATATCCTTTGATTTTGTAAAATCATTGTTTAATTGAATGGAACCATCACCTTCACCATTAATACCAACTAAAACAATGTCTCCATCTGGACTTATAACATTAATATCTCCTAATTTTTTAATGTTTTCATAATCTTTTAAGTCTAAAACATGATTTATTCCAGATTCTAATGAGGTTGTAATTAATTCTTTTTTTTCCTGCCAAGGTTTATCTGGTGTTTTAATCCATGCAAATTTTTTAGCCAATTTATGATTCTCCTTTTAATTTATGATTCTCTTTTTTAATTTATGATTCTCCTTTTAATTAATGATTCTTCTTTTAATTATAATAGTTTTAATGCTTCTTCAACATCTAAATTATTATGAACAACTTCTGCAATTGCTTTAGTCATTTTTGCAGGGTCTTTAGCTTGGAAAAGATTTCTTCCAAAAGCTACACCAGCACCCCCAACTTCTATAGAATCTCTAGTCATTTCTAAAAGTTCTTTGTCAGTGTTTACTTTAGGACCTCCAGCTATTACAACAGGAACAATAGCTCCTTCAACAACTTCTTCAAATGTTTCTGGACTTCCAGTGTAATTAGTTTTAACTATATCAACACCTAATTCAGAACCAACACGTGCAGCATGTTTAACCACTTCAACATCATTTTCATCGATAATTCTTTCTCCACGAGGATACATCATTGCAAGTAAAGGAATTCCCCATTGACTACAAGTTTCAGCAATTTCACCTAATTCTTGTAACATTTTAGCTTCGGTTTCAGAACCAATATTAACATGCACAGAAACTGCATCAGCACCAAGTTGAATAGCTTTCTCAACTGATGTAACAAGAACTTTATTATTTGGATCAGGACTTAATGATGTACTTGCTGAAAGATGGATAATAAGTCCAATATCATTCCCATAACCTCTATGTCCTTGATTAACAATACCTTTATGCATTAAAACAGCATTAGCCCCACCATTTCTAATACTATCAATAGTTTTACTTATATTTATTATTCCACTAATAGGACCTATGGTGACTCCATGATCCATTGGTGCAATTACAGTTTTTTTAGTTTTCCTATTGATTATTCTCTCTAATCTAATTTTTTTTCCAATCATACTTTACTACTACTCCCTTATTTCCAATACTGTTAAAATAAGAAAATTTATCTTAACATATAAAAATTTTAACATACAAAAATTTATTTCTTAACATACCAAATTTATTTGATTCACTATATAAATATTGCTAAAAGTTTCCTTAAAACATCACAAATCATCCAAATATTTTTTAAAAAATTACATTTCCACATTCAAATATTATTTCAATGCAATTTGATTTGAAAAACCTTAACGCCACATTTATATTTAATTAAAAGTAGCAAAATATTTAAAAATAGCTTAGTATAATTTTCTATAATCTATGATAATTTAGAATAGTTTTTAATTATGTTTAAGCCTGAATAATGGATATGAATTAAAAATTTTCTTATTTTAACAGTAGTGAATCATTGTAATAAACATTTAAATACTAATTTAAATAATATAATATAAATAATTTATGAATAAGTTTTTTAGTATTTTATTTTTGTAGTATTTTTTTGTATTTCGTGAAAATAATTAATGTCTTTTAGTATTTATGTGAAAATAATGTAAAAACAATTTTTTAATTTTAAAATATTATTAGAAAATATCCTTTATTTTATTAGAGAATATACTTTATTAGAAAATGTTTTTTTTTATTGAATTTATTAAAATATCTATTTTTTCATATTTTAATATAAACTATTTTATTTTCATATTTTAATATAAAAATAAATTAAAATTAAAAATAAATATAAATATAAATTAAAATAATTAAAAATTATTTTTTTATAAATAAAACATCTATTTAATTTAATTAATAAAATAAATATAATATGTAAATATTTAAAATGTAAAATTAAAATATATTGGTTTTAATAAAGTTCTTAATAAATAACTTTTTTAAAAATAAATATTATTAAAAAATATTAATTAAAAATTATTTATATTAATCAAAAAGTATTTATATAACTTAAAATTTAAAATTATAGATTAAAATTTAAAATTATAGATTTTTATAAAATAATATTTGAAATTAAATAATTTAATAAAAAAATTTATTGTTCAAAATTTAAGAACTTTTCCATAGTAACTATAATATTACAAAATACTAATTTAAAAATATTAATTAAAAATAATTGAAATTAAAAATATTAATTAAAAATAATTGAAATTAAAAATAATTGAATTTTACAAAACTATTATAATTAGATTAACTGTCATGATTAGATGTTAAATAATTTTATTCTAATAATAATATTTTGATTAATACAATTTTTATAAACTGTTAATAGATTTTTAGCAGGGATGGTCGAGTGGTCAAAGGCGATAGGTTGAGGGCCTATTGGGTTAGTCCCTTCGCGGGTTCGAATCCCGTTCCCTGCATCATTACTAATTTTATATTTTACTAAACTAAAATAGTCAATTAAATTTTAACCAAACAAATTTTAGCCAGATCAATATCAAATCTATACCAAAATTTATCTTTTTTTATCTTTTTTTCATTCCAAAGAAGTTAATGGCTTGTACTAATTCTCTAAATTCCTCTAACTCTTTTTCAATGACTTGTTCTTCAGTTAAAGTTCCACTCATTTCTCCATCGACACTTAATTTATCTGGACCTCTGCCAACAATTCTTTCTTTTCCATCCTTAGAAAAGATTCTTTCAGCATCTAAACTATGAACAAAAGACCTTCCTGGAATTATAACAGTATCCTTAACTTCAGATAAATCAATATCTTCAAGATCATCCTTTGTTATTAAACAAGCTATTTCTTTCTCTGTAGATATCACATTAACATTAATGGCTTCAATTTTTTCAAAAATTTTAGCAATATATGGACCAGCTATTTTAGATGAAACTACTGTAGCCTCACCAGTCACATCCTGAATAAATTGTAAATATATTTCATTTCCACTTTTAGCTATTGCAAAAGGGGCATTAGTTTCAGGGTCAAAAACAGGAGTTCCAGTCACTCTAAGATTAAATTGAGAATTAATTTCTTTTACCAAATCTTTAAATTCATCCACACTATGTGTCTTAACATCATTAAGAATAGGTGCATTTTTAAGTATAAGTCCTTGATTGGTTGTATTTGCAAACCTCATTAAAATCATTGCTTTAACACCCCAACTTTCAAGGTCGCTACAAGTTTTTAATAAAACATCCCCATCATTTACTCCTGGAATTATAACCGATGCTCCATGAACCTCAATATTTTCTGAAAAAATTTTCAATGCTTTTAAGGATTCCTTAGGATTTGAATCATTAACCCATTCCTTCCTAAGTTTATAATCCGTACTGAAAACTGTATAGGTTACTTCATCCACTCCGTTATTTATTAAGGTCTTAGCTATTTCTCCATCATCAAATCCTTTTCCACTTGTATAACCAAGATGAGTATTTAAACCAAACTGATTTAATGTAGCTGTTAATTCATTTAGATGAGAATAACAACTAACATCTCCTCCCCCACTAATATTTATTTTTAGGTTCTGATCCCTATAGTTTCCTAACATTAAAGTGTTTTGTACTTCACTCATAACTGCAAATGGAAGTTTAAAATTATTTTTAGACTCTTTTAATTCTTCTCCACAACGTGAACAACCAATTTTTCCAGGAGAACAACTAACACAACCCAAAGGTTCTGTTTCTTTAACTTTTTTAAAATAACAGTATTTACAAAATCCTTTGCAATCCACTCCAGGAATACCACCTATATCTGCTACAACCTGCATTTTAATCATTTTATCTCTTTTTTAAATACACTACGAATTTTAATGTTTATTTAATACCATTTTGTTCTTTTATATACTTATACTTTTTTCTACAATTTTTCCTGTTTTTTTAATTATAATGGTTTTAATAAAGTTTTTAATAAATAAATTTTTTAAAATTAAATATTATTAAAAAATATTAATTTAAAATTAGTTATATGATAAATATAGTCATTATAAAAAAGTGTCATTATAAAAAAGTTCTTAAATTTTGAATAACAAATTTTTTTTATCAAATTAATTAATTTTAAATATTAATTTATGAAAATCTATAATTTTAAATTTTAAATAATATAAACTTATTTTAAGCAATATAATTAATTATAAATCAATATCATTTAATAATATTCATTTTTAAAAAATTATTTATTAAAAACTTTATTAAAATTACTATAAACAAAAAATAAATAAATAAAAAATAAATAAATAAATAAAAAATAAATAAATAAAAAATAAATAAATAAATAAAAAATAAATAAAATAAATAAAATAAATGAAATAAATAAAATAAATGAAATAAATGAAATAAATAAAATAAATGAAATAAATGAAATAAATAAAATAAATGCAGTTGATCAGTGAATTGAAAAGAAAAAACCTATAATTTAAATATTATGGTATTTCCATGATTATTTTGATTTGAAATAGCGATTATTTTCATGGCATTGAATTTGTTTAAATATTAATTTAGATTATAAGCTATTAAAATGAGTTAATATTGGAAAATAAGATATTATGTTCTTTTATTATATTGTACCATATCCCATTAACCTTTCTATATCCTACCCCACAACAAACCAATAATAGCTACTAAAACACTAACAATTGGAATAATAAGATTTTTACTATTTTTGTTAATACTTATTTTACCTTCTCTATCTTTTAAAATACATATATATTTTTCAATATGAGTTAAATGATTAAATCTAATGTCTTCAATATCATTTTTAATGTCTTTGATATCATTTTCCATATTATTGAATTTCTCATCAACTCTACTAAATTGCTCATCAACTCTATTAAATTTCTCATCAACTCTGCTAAATTGCTCATCAAAGTATTTATAATCACTGTCATTCATGAGAACATCAGCTCCAATAATTTATAGTATTAAACTTAAATTTTTGTAAAAATTATTAGTTCTAATTTTTATTAAAATCAATTTTTTAAAATTATTATTTTTAAAAAAATAAATAAAGAAAACTATTTAATTATAAATCAATAAAATATATTAGATAATTTTGAAAATTAGGCTGTTTAATAAAAATTAAAAAAATTTAAACCGTGAAAAATTTGGTTTTAAATATTATATTCTAACTATACTTTTTATGTCTTTCATCATATATAAAGTTTCCTATTCCTTGACAATGCTGTCAACTTAAGAAATTTTTCATATTTATGCCCACCATAATTAATATAAATCATCATTTAAAAGTTTCTTTTCTTAAATTAGTTTTATACTTCGATTATAAAGGTTTAATTCTGAATTATAGAAGTTTTTCCATCTGTGAACCAAATATCTTTTAATAAAATTTTTATCCTTCTAATCACTCGATAGTTTTTTTATTACTAATAAAACCATTAATAAAACCATATTATTTATAATAGTTAAGTTTTACTATTTTAAATAAGTTTATAACTAAAAATATGATTAAATAAAAATTATTTTGATACTTGAAGAAAAATTTTTTGATGAATATGAAAATTAAAGTCATAAAACAAAATAAAAAAATCGAAATCCTTAAGTTAATAGTCTTGAAAAAAGAATGGAAAATCATATTTAATACAACATCAAAAACATTATATCATGAAATTTTATTTCTTTTATGGTTTCAACATGAAAAAATTGGGATTTAATCCATTGTAACTATACCATTTATTATTTAATTCTTTTATTTTTGGAAATTAGATTTTTTTAAGGTTATTCAAGATAAAAAATTGATTAAAAAGATAGTATCACATTAAAATGATATAAAACTTATCAAATGATAAAATGAGCTTTAAAGTATTTGTACCATCACATATCAGTTGTTTTTTTAGTGTTTACAATAGTAATGATTTTTTGAAATCTGGTTCATGTGGTGCTGGAATACTACTTAATAAAGGAGTAGTAACTAAAATTAAAAAATCTTCAAACAATGAAATATCAATTAAAACAAATGGAAAAAAAGATGAGAATGATTCAATAAGTGAAAAAACAGCTGAATACATTAAAGATAAATTTCAAATTAATGAAGGAATAGCTATTAAGCAAGATATAGAGGTTCCTATAGGTTCTGGGTTTGGAACTTCAGCATCTTCTGCAATAGGTGTCGCAATAGCTATTAATAACCTATTTAACTTAGACATTGAACCTATTAATTTATATCAAATAGCTCATGTAATGGAAATTAAATTAGGTACAGGTCTTGGAGATGTAATAGCTGAAAGTTCAAAAGGTATTGTTATTAGAAAAAAACCAGGTGCCCCAGGATTTGGAAAAATAATAAATATGGTTTGTGATGATCTTTTTGTAATTACAAAAACATTTGGTAGTTTAGATACTAAAAAAATAATTCAAAATCCTCAAATAGCTAAAAAAATCAATGAATTAGGAATTGAATCAACAAAAGAATTTTTAAAAAATCGAAACATTAATAATTTATTAAAAATTTCCTTTGAGTTTGCAAAAAAATCCTCTTTATTATCCAATGAGGTTTTAAATTCAATCCATGAATTAAATAAATATACTTTAGGTTCTTCAATGGCAATGTTAGGAAATACAGTTTTTGCCTTATCAAAAACACCAGAAGAAGATTTAGAAAATATTGGTGATCAAAATGGGTTTTTAATTAATAAA
Organism: Candidatus Methanovirga meridionalis; assembly: GCA_031289325.1. Lineage (GTDB taxonomy): Archaea > Methanobacteriota > Methanobacteria > Methanobacteriales > Methanobacteriaceae > Methanovirga > Methanovirga meridionalis. The sequence continues at coordinate 2,734 of JAITPS010000083.1, read as the reverse complement.
ATAGATAATCAAGGTGTAATAACAAAGTTTTAAGAAAACATTCAATATTTATCTTCACTTTGAAAAGAATGCACTGACTTCAAAGCTGATTAATCATCTATATTTTCTTTAATGTAATTAACAATATCCTCAATTGGAATAAATTCTTGATTTCCAGAAACCATATCCTTTACTGTGACTTTTCCTTCTTTTAAATCTTTTTCTCCAACTAAAATCACTTTACTTACATTTAAACTATTGGCAAAAGAGAGAATTTTTTTGAACTTACGATTAACTAAGTCTGTTTCTGTTTTTATATTCTCTCTTCTGAGTGTTTGAGCAATTTCATAAGATTTTAATCTTGTATTTTCAGATACTGGAGCAACTAAAACTTGAAGATTTGATGAAGATTTTAAATCTTTAATAGCTACCATCAACCTATCAAAACCAAAGGCAAAACCAGTGGATTGAATGTCCTCACCACCAAATGCTTTAATTAAATTATAAGTTCCACCACCACATATCTGTTTTTGAGTTTTAAGTTCAGATACATATATCTCAAATACAATTTTAGTATAATAATCTAATCCTCTTGCAACAGATAAATTAATCTTATAATTGTCTACTCCAAAAATAGTTAACAATTCTGTTAATTTTTTAAATTCATTTAAAGATTCCTTTACATTATCATAATCCTTTAGATATTTTTTAATATCATCCAAAACATTTTCATTTCCAACTGAATCAAATAATTTTAAAATAATTTCTTGAAAAGTTTCATTATCTTTTAATAAATCATTTATTCCATCCTCAAGTAATTGTTTATCTCCTTTATCAATTAAAATCATTATTTGTTCTTGTAATTCTTCATTAATCTTAAAATGATTAAAAAGTCCCCGTATAATTCCTAAGTGATTAATATGAATTTCCGCATCTACAGATAATTTCTTAAGAGAGTCATAAGCCATAGCTATTATTTCAGCTTCACCTTGTGGACTTTTAGCACCGATTAATTCACATCCAAACTGCCAAAACTGCCTAAATCTTCCTTTTTGAGGTCTTTCATATCTAAAACAACTACCAAAATAATATAACTTTATAGGCTTCAAGCTTTTTTGCAATGAATTAAGATATAATCGTACTATTGGTGCTGTAATCTCTGGACGTAAAGCTAATTCACGGCTTGATTTATCTTTAAAATTGTAAAGTTGTTTAACAATTTCATCCCCAGATTTATTTGTAAATAAAGTTAAATTTTCAAATATAGGAGTTTTTACTTCTTCATAAGCATAATTTTCAAACACTTCCCTCAAAATATTTTCAACTTTCTTTCTATTAGCCATTTCATCAAATAAAAAATCTCTTGTTCCTCTTGGTCTTATAAACTCCATAAATACTCTCCATCAAATAATTAAAATTATAAATTATTTTAATTATAAATTTTCTATTCTTTTTTATAAATTTTCTATTCTTTTAGCTAATTCCATCCTGTTTATTGGTTTTTCCACTTCTTTTAATGTTGTTATGGCTCTATCAAAAATTTGGGTGATAACAATTGTTATAACCTATCGGATTCTATGAAGTTCTTAATAAATAATTTTTTTAAAAATAAATATTATTAAAAAAATAAATATTATTAAAAGACATTTATTTAAAACTAATTATATTAATCAAAAAATTAATTATATTAATCAAAATATATTTATATTATTTAAAATTTAAAATTATAAATTTTTATAAGATGATATTTAAAATTAAATAAATTAATAAAAAAAAGTTAATAAAAAAAAGTTAATATTCAAAATTTAAGAACTTTTCCATAATTAATTATACATAATAATTATAAATATAAGTAATTTTTAATATAAATAATTTTATTATAAATGAAACAAAAAATCTATCAATGCAAAAAATAGAAGATAATAAATAAAAGTTTTTAATCTAATATTAAATGAAATAAGAATGATACTATGAATTGTGTACCAAAACTAAGATTTAAGGATGATAATAGTGAAGATTATCCTAATTGGGATAGTTTTCCATTAGGTAAAATTGCTAATATAAAAAAAGGTTTCACACCATCAACAAATGATTCTTCTTATTGGGGTGGGGAATTACCTTGGTTATCCATTGCTGATATGAAAAAAGGCAAATATTTATTCGCTACTACTAAGTCTATCACAAAAAAAGGATCCAAGCAGAAAAAACCTGTTAGTAAAAATTCTTTAATAATGAGTTTTAAATTGACTATTGGTAGATTAGCTATTTTGGGTGAGGATATGTATACTAATGAGGCTATTTGTAATTTTCAATGGAAAAACAATTTAATTATTACAGAATTCATGTATTATTTCTTAAATTCGATTAATATTCTAAAATATGGGTCACAAGCAGCTAAAGGAATCACACTAAACAACGATTCTTTAGAAACAATTCCTGTTAAAATTCCTTCATTTGAAGAACAAGAAAAAATAGCTAAGTTCCTATCAAAAGTAGATGAAAAAGTAGCTATTTTAGAAAGCAAACATCAACTATGGAATAGCTATAAAAAAGGAATCATGCAACAAATATTCTCTCAAAAATTAAGATTTGAGGATGAAATGGGGAATAATTATTCAAATTGGGAAGAAAAAACATTAGGAGAAGTAGGGGTTATAATAACTGGGAATACTCCTTCTACAAAAAATAAAAATAATTTTGCTAATGGTAAATATATTTGGGTTACTCCTACAGATATTGGGAACTCAAGAATTAT